>CALFXN010000557.1 GCA_937957815.1 uncultured Synergistales bacterium | reverse complement strand
GTCGACCGTCTCGCCCTTCCGGTTCACGGGGAATACCTCGCCCGCGAAGTCGTAGCTCCGGATGTTCCGGAATACGGCATTGCCGATGCCCGGACGGGCCGACGCGCCGATGACGGCGACGCGCTTTGGCGAGAAGAGGCATTCGGTCCGCCGTTCGTGGAGCGGTGGGTTCTCCCGCCACGACTCGAAACGGAGGCCTTTCGGGGCCGGAACGCCGCGGAAGAAGACCGAGTCGCGCTCGTCGAGGCCGAAGGAACCGTTCGCGATCTCGAGCGTCGTGCGCGCGCCGACGATGCGCCCCTCGTCGTTGACGGACGGGAGATAACGGCGGACGCGATCCTTCCCTTCGAGCCCGTCGCAGGGGTCGACCGGGACGCCGGGCGAGACGATCAGGATGGGGCCGCCGTCGATGAGGTCGGTCGCGAGGTAGGACGACGCGCGGATCTCGGACTCTCCGCCCGCGAGCGTGGAGCCGACGCCGTCGACCCCCGCGTAGGCGCGCCGGCCGTCTTTTTCGACGGCGAGGTCGGCCGGGTGGACGCCCCACGTAATCAGCGAGCCCGTGATGACGGACGTCGTGGCCCAGACGTAGCCCGCGAGAAGGATGCCGTCGGGGACGAATGGCGCGAGGAGGTCGAGGATGCGACGGTCGTACTCGGCCCGGACGGCGCGGTCCTTGAGCGGCGCTCCGCGATCGGCGTAAAAGGCCCGGATGTCGATCGAGAGGCCGGGGATTCCAAACTCCTCCGCGGTCCGGAGCGCCTTCGCCTCCGGCGAATCGGCGAAGACCGCGACGATTTCGAAGGGGGAACCTCCGGGCGTCGCTTCGAGCGTCCGCTGAAGCTCCAGGGTTTTCCAGAGCGTGTTCCCCGACCCCGAGGCCAGACCGGCGACGCGCATCCGGCCCCGGGCGGTGTTCCATATCGGTTGGATCATTGGCTGTCCTCCTGTTTCTTTCGTGTGCGCTTCCTGGGAAGCTCGGGTTCCGTACTCTTGAGCGTATCGAGAATGGTCTTCTGGTGGCGCATGGACGAATCCGTGATCTTCTTCTGGTCTCCCGACCGCAGCGCGTCGATGATTTCCTCGTGCTCGGCGGACGCGTGCTGCAGGATCGGGCTCTCCGGATCGAGGATCTTGCGTTCGAGCATGCTGATCCGCTGGAGCCGGATCGTGTCGGTGATCTCCTCGAGCTGTTCGAGAAGCATCTTGTTGGGGTAGACGCTGAAGATCGCCCTGTGGAACTTGTCGTTCTCCTCGAGCGCCCGGTGGTTCTGCCCCGTCTTGAGGAAGTGCTGCATGTTGTTGTTGAGCTGCACGGCCTTTTCGATGTCGATTCCCGAAACGTAGGGGGCGATGTGATCCATGACGTAGCACTTGAGCGCGTGCTGGATTTCCTGCATCTGGAAGAACTCGTCGAGCGAAAGCAGCATCACGCTCCAGCCGATCCGGGCCTCGGATTTCACGAATCCCTCTCGGGCCAGGCGTCCGAGCGCCTCCCGTATCGGGGTCTTGCTGACCTTGAGGTCACGGGCGAGTTCATCCACGTTGAGCCTGTCGCCCGGCGCGCAGGAACCGTCCAGAATCCGTCTACGGATTTCCGAAAGAACCGCTTCGACGATGGTGGGAATCTTCATGTCATGTCGCCTCCTGTGAGCTTTCCCCGGCCCGCAAAATCTGATATAGTATCCGATATCCGAAGATGCTATATCCTGCGGAGCCGTTTGTCAATTCGCGTATATGCGGCAATGGTACACGACGGCGGCCCGCGACGGAAGGAGAGGATGGTTGATGGTGCGTATCGGTCATGCGTTGTGCAGGTGCGCGGCGGCCGCGTGTGCGGCGGTGGTTGTGGGAGCGGCGGCAGTCGGAGGAGGTATTCCGGCGTCGGCGGCGGAGTATGTCGTCAAGATCGCGAACGTGACGGCGCCGGATCATCCCCTGAACAGGAGCTTCGAGAAGATGGCGGCGATCCTGAACGAGCGGTCGGGCGGAAGAATCGAGGCGAAGGTCTACCCCAGCGCGCAACTCGGCAATCTCCGCGCGATCGCGGAGGGGTTGCAGCTCGGGACCATCGAGATGGGCACGCAGAGCCCGGGTGGGCTGGCGTCGTTCATGCCGCTGCTCGGGGTCCTCGAACTGCCCTACGTCTACCGGAGCAACGATCACGTCTACAAAGTCGTCGACGGTCCCATCGGCGCGGAACTCAACGAGAAGTTCCGCGCGAAGACGGGAATCCGGATTCTCGGGTACTGGATGAACCTCTACCGAAACACGACGAACAACAAGCGCGCGATCGCCGCGCCGGCGGACTTCAAGGGACTCAAGATCCGCGTCCCGGAGACGAAGACGGTCATGGACACGATGAACGCGCTCGGGGCGAGCCCCGTCCCGATGGCCTTCGGCGAGGTGTACACGGCCTTGTCGCAGGGAATCATCGACGGGCAGGAGAACCCGCTGTCGATCATCTGGGCCTCGAAGCTCTACGAAGTGCAGAAATACCTGTCGCTGACGGGGCACGTCTACTCCCCGACGGTCGTGATGATCTCCGATGCGTTCTACAAGAAGCTGCCCGAGGATCTTCAGAAGCTCGTCGTCGCGGCGTTCGAGGAGGTTCGTCCCGAAGCGCGGCGGATCGTCGAAGAGCAGGAGAAGGACCTCGTCGCGAAGCTGAAGGAGAAGGGAATGCAGGTCAACGAGGTCGACCCCGAACCGTTCAAGGCCGCGATGGCGCCCGTCTACGACGCGTTCGTGAAGGCGAGCGGCGCGGAGGCCGGCGGGTACATCGCGAAGATCCAGGAGACGAAGTAGCGTCCGTTCTCCCGTCCGTCCCGCACGGACGGCTTCATGAATCCATGAGACCGGGGGCGGCGGCGTCAGCGTCGCCTCCGGCGTTTTTTAGGAGGTGTCGAATGTGCGTGCAATCGCCGAATTCCTGAGTCGCCTGACGGTTCGGATCGACCGGAGCGTCAACCGCCTTCTTTTCGTCATTCTCTTCGTCATGACGGCCGTGACCTTCGCGCAGGTCGTCGCGCGCTACGCGCTCGGCTTTTCGATCTCCTGGAGCGAGGAGCTGTGCCGGTTCCTGTTCATCTGGATCATCTTCCTCGGCGTTCCGCCGCTGATCCTGCGTTCGGGGATGACGGCCTTCGACATGCTGCTCCGGAGCCTGAAGGGGTGGAAGGCCGTCGCCGGGTGCGTCGTGTCCGGCGCGTCGTTCTGCTTCTTCTGGCTCATGACGGTGGGAAGCCTGCCGCTCGTCGAACGGCAGATTCCGCAGATCGCGACGTCCCTGCCCGTGTCGATGGGGTTCGTGTACGGCGTGATCCCGCTGAGCGGAGGGCTGTCCCTCCTCTTCGCGGCGGAGCGGCTGCTCCGCCTGTTCGTTCCCGCCAGCGGGGAGGCGCGCTGAGCTATGGATATCCTGCTCTTTTTCGGCGTCTTCTTCGCGATGCTTCTGATCGGCGTGCCGATCGCTATTTCGCTCGGGTTCGTCGGCATCCTGCTCGCGATGTCGCGCGGCGTGTTCAACCCCGTCCTTCTCGGTCACATCATGTACCAGGGCGTCGACAGCTTCACGCTGCTCGCGGTTCCGTTCTTCATGCTCGCGGGGAGCCTGATGGAAGAGGGGGGCATCTCCCGGAGGCTCATGGACTTCGCGTTCGCGCTCGTCGGGCGGATGCGCGGCGGGCTGGCGCAGGTCGCCGCGGTGTTGTCGATGCTCTTCGCGGGATTGTCGGGATCGGCGGTCGCGGATACGGCGGCCGTCGGTTCGCTGCTGATTCCGTCGATGAAGGCGAAGGGGTACCGCGAGGGGTTCTCGGCGGCGCTCGTCGCCGCGGGCGGCGCGATCGGCCCGATCATCCCGCCGAGCATTCCGATGATCATCTACGCCGTCGCCGCGAATGCGTCGGTCGCGAAGCTCTTCATGGGCGGCATCCTGCCCGGCGTCGCGTTCGGCGTCCTGCTCATGATCTACTCGCATATCGAGGCGGTCCGATTCGACTATCCGCGCGAGGAGGGCTCCTTCAGCGTCCGGGAGCTGGCCCGCGCGTTCCGTGACGGCTTTCTCGCGCTGCTCATGCCCGTGATCATTCTCGGCGGCATCCGCCTCGGGATCTTCACGGCGACGGAGTCGTCCGCGATCGCCGTGGTCTATGCGTTCGTCATCGGGAAGTTCGTCTACGGCGAGCTGACGTGGAAGCGGATTCCCGAAGTCTTCGCGGGGGCGGCGCGGAGCACGTCGGCCGTCATGTTCATCATCGCGGTCGCATCGTTCCTGAGCTGGGTGCTGACGAGCCTCCAGGTTCCGCAGACGATCACGCTGTTCCTGACGTCGCTGTCGACGAACCCGACCGTGATCTTGCTGATCCTGAACGCGTTCATTCTCTTCCTCGGCTGTTTCATCGACGCCGTATCGATCATCGTCCTCATCACGCCCGTCGCGCTTCCGGTGATCCATCAGCTCGGAATCGACCCGGTGCTCTTCGGACTGCTGCTCGTCTGCAACGTCTGCATCGGCGCGCTCACGCCTCCCGTCGGAACGTGTCTGTTCGTCGCCTCGGGCGTCGGACGCGTGGATCTGTCGAAGACGGCGGTCGCGGTCCTTCCGATCGTGTGCATCGCGATCGCCGCGCTCGTTCTCGGGATCCTGTTTCCGCAGGCGCTCCTGTGGCTGCCGGATATGATCGGGTGATGTAGAATAGCTCCGGGGCGCATGCGCGCCCCGGAAGCGAGGGGAGAGCCATGGAGCGTTCTGACGGCGAAACGGGGGCGTTCGGCCGGGATTTTCGGATCTGCCTGTGGGCGACCTTCATGATCCAGTCCTTCCAGTCGATGTTCTTCATGTATCCGCAGGTGCTGTACGTCCAGGGGTTTTCGCTCGCCGCCTCCGGGTGGCTCATGAGCGCGTTCAATCTCGCGTCGACGGCGTCCCGTCCGGTTGCGGGGCGACTCGTGGAACGGGCCGGCTTCCGCAACACGCTCGTCGCCGCGTGTCTGGGGCTCACCGCGTTCACGATTCCGCTTCTGGTCGCCCGCTCGGGAATCGCGCTCTTCGCCCTTCGCCTCGGAATGGGGTTCTTCTGGGGCGTCGCGATGGTGGGCGTATCCTCCTACCAGTCGCTGGCGGTTCCGCCGGAGCGCCGGGGCAGCGCCTTCGCGCTCGTCTCGATGGCCTACGTTCTGCCGCAGCTCACGCTGTTCGTCCTCGTGGAACGCTTTGTCTCGCTCGGATACGTCCGGCTTTTCGTCGCATCCGTCATCGTCGTCGACCTCTTGGCCGCGTGGCTTTCGCTGTCGTTTCGCGGCGATCTCCGGACCGGGAAGGGGGAGGCGCGCGTCTGGGGCGCGTGGAGCGATCTTCCGAAGGTTCCGGGCTTTTGGGTGCTCCTCGGCACGATTCTCTGCTGGTCGGTCGTGAATTCTTCCATCCTGCAGTACCTTCCGATGCTCGCCGCGTCGCGCGGGTGCAACGCGAGCGCCTTCATCGCCGTCAACGCGGCAATGTCGCTCGTCGTGCGGCTTCTGTTCGCGCAGGCCATGAATCACATGGACCGGCGGATCATGCTCTGCGGCGCGCTGACGCTCATGGGCGGAATGACGCTTCTGCTGCTCGTCGCGCGGACGAATGCCTGGTTCATCGCCATCGGGGTCGTCTACGGCTTCGGCATGGGCTTCGGGTTCCCCGCGATGCTCGCGCTGATGCCGGATATCTTCCCCGAACACCTTCGTCCCAAGGGCGTGTCCGTGAGTTTCTTCGCGCTCGACCTGGGGTTCATCGTGTCGCCGTTCCTGGTCGGGTATGGCGGTCAGCTTCTCGGACTGGATGCGACCTTTGCGCTGATCGGCGTGACGGGGGCCGTGACGGTCGCAACGCTCTACTTCCGCGCATGGCGCAGGATCCGAAACGCGTAGTCCCCGTTTCCTGATACAATACGGCGACATTTCATCACTTTTTTCGAGGAGGAAGACCATGCGTCGAAGTTCCGTTTCCCGTGTGACGTGTTTCATTGCCGCCGCGCTCCTTTTCTCCGGCGCCGCCAGCGCCGAGGGCTGGAAACTCGCTCCCGTGTCGGAGCGCTTTCTGAAATCGCCGATCGACCGGTCGGCCGTTTCGGCCACGGGGCACGCGACCGGATACAGGCCCGGGCCAATCGACTTCGGCGCGGCCGATGCGATGATCGCCGGAAACGCGTCGAAGAGAACCTCCAGAGGCTCCTTGCCCGCCGCCTACGATCTTCGGACGCTCGGACGCCTGACTTCGGTCCGGAATCAGGGGGCGTACGGAATCTGCTGGACCTTTGCGGCGCTCGGTTCGCTCGAGTCCACGCTGCTTTCGGCCGGAGGGCCAGCGAAAAATCTCTCCGAGTGGCATATGGGGTACTTCGCGTTCGCCGATACGGTCCCGTTCACCGGTAGTCCCTACAACGGCGGGTACGACTGGCAGGCGGTCGCGATGCTGGCCCGCCGGCGGGGCGCCGTGAACGAGGCGGACTGCCCGTACGGCGGCGCGAATCCGACCGGAAACG
>CALFXN010000556.1 GCA_937957815.1 uncultured Synergistales bacterium | reverse complement strand
GGAAACCGTACCACGGTGAAAGAGTCCTCCTATCCTTTCCGCGAAGACGTTATTTTCGGGGTCAATGCCTGATCGAAGCGATCGCAGAGCCTTTTTTCTAGGCTGTTTCTCCCATGCAGACAACAGCGCCTTTCGGAAGAACTCCTTCGCTTCATCCTTATCCATTGCCGAGAGAATGTCGTACCAGCTTCTCCCCATTGAGGCATTTGGAATAACCCGCATCGCTTCGCATTCGTCCGCCGCTAGGAGTCCCGCTTCGTCGGAATCCGCAACGACGATGAATTCCAGTTTGCCGCCACGTCCATCGAAACTCCTTTCCACTACGGGGATGTTCGAAGGATCCATGCAATCGCAAACCGGGTAGTCCGTCAGTTCGTAAAGGATCGCCGCCGTTGCGGCTCCGGAGCACAGAATAACTTTCCCGCTCTGCGGGATTTCTCCGTAGAGATGGAACGCTCCTTCCCGTCGTCCCACGTAACACTTTCGTTCGGCGTCTTCAACAAGCTCAATGCCGATCATCCGAGACTTGGCATCGTACGCCGGAATTGTCAAGGTTCGTATCCCTTCGACCACCGTCTCTCGGCAATCGCGCGGTTTTCTGCGTTTGTCCGAAAAGAACGGATGATCGTCCTTCGCCGCTTCAGAGTTCTTCCAGACTTCTAAAACACCTTCGCCCACTCGATCTTTGACAACGTCTCCCAAGAACTTCTCCGAAACTCCCTCTTCTGTCCGTCCCCCTTCCGATATCGACAGGAACTCCATGCCACTGCTCAACTCAGCGATTTCGCTACCGACTTGCGCTTCGTTCATCAAGTGCACACTCCTTTATATGGGGTATTTCCTCTCATTCCACTACGCATGTCGGACACCTCCTTTCTCTCCGCATAGCCTGCGGCTATACGTATGGTCAAAGACTTCTCTTCAGTCGTGGTACTCTCGTACAACCAAACCAATGTCGGCACGGGAAACTAATCGCCGGTCGGAATTTCTCCCCAAGAAGAAATCTAGACGTCTATTTTTCCCCACCCCCTTCTAGCTTCAGATTTTTCCAGTGTCAGCCTCATATATGGGCCACTGATCACAATAAGTTTACCCGATAATTGCGCATTGTCAAGCGCTACCTTGACGTTATTTACGCCATGTCAGATGAGAAAGGTGGAGACGTCCGCGCCGGTGACGGCTGTATGATGGTGAATGCAGTGCGTCAAGCGACATTGCCCCATCCACCTTTGCAGTTGCGAAAAGAATTTTTTCGCGGGATTTTCCTTTGCTGTTTCCTCTATTATATAAGGGGGAGTGTTTCGAATAGCTTGTGCCATCGTAGGATGTCCCGGTTTTGTAG
>CALFXN010000555.1 GCA_937957815.1 uncultured Synergistales bacterium | reverse complement strand
ATCATTCCGAACGGGTTGCGGTCCATACCGGCACCGGACACGGGCAGCAGGCGCGGGATCTCCGCGTTCATGCGACTCTGCAGGGATGAGGTGCTCCGCTGGGTCTTTCTCTACCAGTTTCTCTCGGCCGTATGCAGGGGCTCGATGCTCATGATGCTTCCGATACTGGCATCGAATCTGTCGCTCTCGTTCTCGAAGATAGGCATTATCGTGTCGCTGAATTCTCTGGCGACGGGATTTCTCCAGGGATATACGGGACGCATCTCGGACAGACTGCCGAGGAACTACCTTGTCGCCGCAGGGGGGATTGCTTCTTCGTGTACTCTCTTCATGATACCGTTCTTCGGAACGTTCGAGGCTCTTGCGACAGGTAGCGTTCTCTTCGGCATCGGGCATGCGCTCGCGTCTCCAGCGCTCGCTTCGATGGCGGCAATGAAGGGCAAGATATACGGGACAGGACACACGATGGGTTTTTACGATATTTGCTTCACGTTCGGCATGATGGCGGGACCGCTCTTTTCCGGCATGACGTCCGACTCGTCGCTGAACAGTCCTTTTCCCTACCTCAGCGCCGTTGTCCTCATCGCTTCGGTTCCTTTCCTTTCACGGAAGAGGTTTCTTTCTTGCCTCGACTCGTCATATTCCATAAAGAGAGATACCTGTCGTAAAACGACAGAAGGATGTCCTGATCCATGAGTGGACGCCCTATTTTCGCAACGCCCTGAACCGTTGAAAGAGCTTCTCTCAGAGCGATAGGGGTCGAATCGTCGATAACGGGAAGAGAATCCGATTTTATCCTGTCGGCAACGAAAGCCAGGAGATCTTCTTTCGCCTCGCCCCGACTCCACAGATCGAGACTCGCCGGATGCGGCCTTTCAAGGACGCACGCGGCGGCTTTCAGAAACTGCGACGAAGAGCCGGTAATGTCGACCATCCGCGTTCCGCTGAGCATCTTCCTGCCGACGATGACCGTACTCTCGAGTCTCGTCTGGAATTCCGCAAGCCGCCTCTGGAAATACGCATAGTGCGTCTGGTCCCATTTCGATACAACGATGAGCAGCCGCTGCGCAACGAACGGCAATACGGAAGGATCGGAAAGGTATGAATCGATTTCCTCCCGGGGGAATGGAAGAAAATCGTAGAGACAATGCGTTTCCTTCCAGTCAGAAGGGGAAAACCCGTGTTCTTTCAGATCCGCCCCATCGAGACACAGAATCCGCGCACTGAATGGAACGTCCTGCCGCTGTACAAGCCGCACAATGGTACCGGCATCGTTCCATGCGGAAAGCGGCCGGACCTCGACATATACTCCGCCTATGAAACGCGCAAGAAGTGCAATCCATGGAGATGTCGTCCAGATGTCCCATCTTTCGTCTGCTGAGACAGGTACGGAAAGGGGAAAAAAAAGAAGAAGGAGAACGGTAAGGCGTTTCATCGCTCTCCCTGCACAAGGACGGCATTTTCCGGAACAGCGAGGGAAAGCAGCGCGTTCCTCGCCGCATCAAATTCCGCTTCACGGCGAGACGCGCCGTTTCCTTCGCCGATGACGTGTCCTTCAAACTCCACCGCGACAGTAAAAAGGGGAGCGTGCGAAGGCCCGGTAACCGAGGAAACGAAATAGCTCACTCCGCAGGCCGAATTCTCCTGTACGAAACGCTGAAGCTCGCTTTTTGGATCGAGAGCGGCGTCTGCGCTGCTTTCGCCATCCTGAAAGCGAAGGTACCGAAGAAGCAGGTTCTCCGCCGAGTCGTACCCTCCGTCGACAAAGACGGCTCCGAAAAGCGCTTCCGCAGCGTCAGCGAAGACTCCGTGCGAATCTCCGCATGTCACCATGCCCTTCCCGAGCCGAAGGAATCTTCGCAGCCGGATGTGATCCGCCCAGCGAGTCAGCGCCCTCTTACAGACGACACTCGAGCGATATCGTGTCAATTCTCCTTCCGAAAGCGCGGGATATTTCCCGTACAGGTATTTTGAGGCGCTCACCTCGAGAACGGCATCTCCCAGAAACTCCAGTCGTTCATTCCAACGCACGAGTCCGTGTTCATGAGCATAGGAAGAATGCGTCAACGCCTCTTCCAAAAGTCCGGTATTCCGGAATCGATACCCGAGTTCGCTTTGAAGAAGTTCGAGCTTCTCTGTCCGTTCCATTTGTTGAACGCGACGTCACTCCTCGTACTTCTGAAGCGCCAGAACCCCGTTATGCCCCCCGAAACCGAAGTTGTTGACAAGCAACCTCGAAATTTTACGGTATACCGGTTCGGGGCCGACGACGCAAATGTTACACTCCGGGTCGGGCGTCGTATAGTTGATCGTCGGATGGACGATTCCCTTTTCGATCGACAGGATGGAAGCAACGGTTTCGAGAGCACCGGCTGCGCCGAGGCAATGACCGATCATCGATTTCGTAGAGTTGACGAGCACCGAATCGGCATGTTCTCCGAGAAGCCGCCGGATCGCCAGAGATTCCGTCTTGTCGTTGAGTTCGGTCGAAGTCCCGTGGGCGTTGATATATTCCACGTCTTCGGGGAGCCACTTCGCTTGGGTCACGGCCTGCCGCATCGCGCGGAGAGCTCCGTCGCCTTCCGGATCGGGAGCCGTGATGTGCGACGCGTCGCACGTCGACCCGTACCCGACCAGCTCCGCATAGATATGGGCGCCACGACGCTTCGCATGCTCGAGTTCCTCAAGGAGCAGGACGCCGGCCCCTTCTCCCATGACGAACCCGTCCCGGTCGAGGTCAAAGGGACGGGACGCGTGTTGCGGATCGTCGTTTCGCGTTGAAAGTGCCTTGAGCGCCGCGAACCCTCCGATACTGATGGAACGAAGCGCGGCTTCCGTTCCTCCGGCGAGGATCACGTCAGCGTCGTCCCGAAGGATCGTGTGATACGCTTCCCCCATGCTGTTGATCGACGTCGCGCACGCGGTTACGACACACACGTTCGGTCCCTTTGCGCCGAAACGGATGGCGACATACGCCGTCGACATATTGCTGATCATCATCGGTATGAAGAAAGGACTGATACGGCGGGTTCCCTTCTCCATCATCGTTTTGAAATTGTTGAACGTCGTCTCTATTCCACCCTGCCCCGTTCCGATATACACTCCAAACCGATACGGGTCGAGCGCTTTCACGTCGAGCGTGGCATCGCGGACGGCAAGCTCCGATGCCGCCACCGCGAAATGAATGACCCTGTCCGAACGTCTCGCCTCTTTCGATTCCATCCAGTCAGTCGGATCAAAGTCCTTTATTTCCGCTCCGAACGTTACCGGGCAATCATCTATGTCGACGGTAGTAAAGGTACCGATACCGTTTTTCCCTTCTTCAAGTGCTTTCCAGAATACGTCTTTTCCATGTCCGATCGGGCTTACGGCTCCGAGACCGGTAATGACAACACGTCTCACTGAACGTCACTCCTTCGGCTTCCAGTGGATGCAGTACAGAAAAAGGGGAAGCGCTGAGCCGGCTTCCCCTGAAGTTGGCTTTTCGCCGTCACTCTTCAACTCCGAGTTTCGATAAGGTATACTTCATTGCTTCGCCGACGGACGTCAGTTTCTCAGCATCCTCGTCGGGGATCTCGATATCGAACTCCTCTTCGATTCCCATGATGAGTTCAACAATATCAAGGGAATCCGCTCCCAGATCCTCCACGAAAGAGGCTTCCGGGGTTATCTGCTCCTCTTCGACATCAAGGCGATCAATGATAATCTCCTTGAGACGTGCGATGATCTCTTCCTTCTTCATCCTCCGCTCACCCCCTTTCAAAAAACGCCTTTCAGCACATCGTCATGCCGCCATCGACGGCAATCACCTGACCGGTAACGTATGAAGCGTCGTCTGAGACAAGGAACGCAACGACAGAAGCGACATCCTCCATCATTCCAAACCGGCCCAGTGGTATGTTCCGGAGCATCGTGTCCCGGATATTCTCCTTGAGTCCCTTGGTCATTTCAGTCTCGATGAACCCGGGAGCCACTGCATTCGCCGTAATGCCGCGCGAAGCGTATTCCCGCGCCAGGGATTTCGTGAAGCCGACGACTCCGGCCTTCGTCGCGGCGTAATTCGTCTGGCCGGCGTTCCCCACGAGCCCCACCACGGACGATATGGTGACGATCCGCCCCCAACGTTTTTTCACCATTCTGCGAACGGCTTCCTTCGAGCAATAATACACCGACGACAGATTGGAGGATAGTACCGCATCCCAATCGTCGACCTTCATCCTCATGAGGGGCGCGTCGCGTGTGATACCGGCATTG
>CALFXN010000554.1 GCA_937957815.1 uncultured Synergistales bacterium | reverse complement strand
TCGCGTTTCGATCCGACCTTGGCGAGCGGGATGGCCGAAAGCAGCGCCTGCGTGTACGGATGCAGAGGATCCGTGAAAATCACTTTATAGTCGGAGAGTTCGACGATCTTTCCGAGATACATGACGGCGATCCGGTCGGAAACGTGTTTGACGACGCTCAGGTTATGCGAGATGAAAACGTACGTATAGCCGAACTCCTTCTTCAGGTGATCGAGGAGGTTGAGGATCTGCGCCTGGATACAGACATCGAGCGCCGAAACGGGCTCGTCCAGGACGATGAACTCGGGTTTGAGCGCAAGCGAGCGGGCGATACCGATCCGCTGCCGCCGTCCTCCGTCGAGTTCGTGCGGATAGACCGTCTCGAGTCGCGCAGCGAGTCCGACTGTATCCATGAGTTCCCGGATCCGGACATTCATCGATGCCTTGTCCCTGAACACCTTGTTGACGATAAGCGGCTCGGCGATGAGTTCGGCGACGCTCAGCCTCGGATTGAGACAGGAATACGGATCCTGGAAGACGATCTGAACGCGTTTGCGGAGATTCTTCATTTTCCCCGCGCTGTACTTGAGAATATCCTCCCCTTCGAATCGGACCTCTCCGGCTGTCGCCTCGAGCAGCCGGATCATTACGCGGCCGAGCGTACTCTTGCCGCACCCGGACTCTCCGACGAGCCCGAGCGTTTCCCCCTTCGTTATCCGGAAGCTCACGTCATCCACGGCGTGGAGGAGTCCCCGTTTCGTGTTGAAGTACTTCTTGAGGTTTTTGACTTCGACGAGTGCGCCGTTCTTCGTCATGAGGCCCGCTCCTTCCCGTTCTTTTCAGCCGCCGCGCGGACGGGGCAGGCAACTCTGTGCCCGGGTTCGATCTCGACGAAAGCCGGGGTTTCGCGAGAACACGATTCGACCGCGTACGGGCACCTCGGATGAAAGGAACAACCGGTCGGCAGGTTCGTGGGGTCCGGCATCAGTCCCATGATCGTCTTCAGCTCATCCCGATCCTCTTCGAGATCGGGTATCGAATTGAACAGACCTTCCGTATAGGGATGGACGTGTCGTTCGAAAAGCGTCTTCGTGTCGGCGTATTCGACGACGCGCCCGGCGTACATGATCGCGACCCTGTCGCAGATTTCGGCGACGATGCCGAGGTCGTGGGTGATCATGATCATCGATGTGTTGTATTGTCTCTTGAGGTCCTTCATGAGCTCGAGAACCTGCGCCTGAATCGTGACGTCGAGCGCCGTGGTCGGTTCGTCCGCTATGAGAAGCGCCGGATCGCAGGCAAGCGCTATGGCGATCACGACGCGCTGCTTCATACCGCCGCTGAACTGGTGCGGATAGTCCTTCGCGCGTTCCGGGCGGATCCCGACGACTTCGAGCATCCTGACGGCCTGCTCGAGAGCCTCCGTCTCGTTCACGTCGCGATGCAGCGATATCATTTCGGCGATCTGCCTGTCGACGGTCATGACGGGGTTGAGACTCGTCATGGGGTCCTGGAAGATCATCGCGATCCTGCCGCCGCGGATCGAACGCATTTCCGCCTCGCTCTTCGCCAGGAGGTCTTCGCCCCTGAAAATGATTTTCCCACCCTTGTACGCTCCGGGAGGACTCGGGATCAGGCGCATGATGCCGAGCGCTGTCGTCGTCTTGCCGGCACCGGTTTCGCCGACGAAGCCGAGCGTTTCTCCATACCCCAGTTCGAGGTACAAGTGCTCAACGGCGCGGACGCGTCCGGCCTCCGTTTCGTAGTGGATCGTGAGATCCTGTATATCGAGAAGCAATTCCCGTTCGTTCATCGCCCAGTCTTCACTCCTATCGCTTCAGCTTCGGGTCCAGCGCGTCGCGCAGGCCGTCACCCACGAAGTTGAGCGCCAGAATCGTAATCATGATCGCAAGTCCGGGGAACAGCGTCATGTAGGGATAATCCCGGATGTAACTGCGTCCGCCGGAGAGCATCGCTCCCCATTCCGGAATCGGCGGCTGGATGCCGAGGCCGATGAAGGAAAGTCCCGCCGCCGTGAGGATCGCCGTCGCGACGCCGAGTGTGGCCTGAACGATGATCGGAGCGAGGCAGTTGGGGATGATATGTTTGAAGATAATCCTGAGATCGGAAGAGCCGACGGCTTTCGCGGCCTCGACGAACTCCTGTCCTCGGATCGAGAGCACCGATCCCCGGACGATTCTCGCGTAGTTCGGAATCGCGGAGATTCCGACCGCTATCATGAGGTTGAAGAGGCCGGGGCCAAGCGACGCGGCGATGGCTATGGCAAGAAGGATCGACGGGATCGAGAGGAGAATGTCCATGACCCTCATCAGGGTGTTGTCGATCTTGCCGCCGTAGTACCCGGCGACAGCCCCGAGGAATCCTCCGATGAACATCGAGATTCCGACGGCGATGAACCCGACCTGGAGCGAGATGCGCGCTCCGTAGACGATCCGGCTGAAGATGTCGCGTCCGAACTCGTCCGTGCCGAAGATGTACGCCGACGACGGAGACTCGAACGCGTGCATGAGATTCTGCTTGGAATACGTGAAGGGAGCGATGACATTCGCGAAGATCGCCATGATGAACAGAACCGCGATCAAGATAAGCCCGACGACCGCCATGGGGCTCTTCTTGAGGCGATGCCAGACCTCCATGATGCCGCTCCGTCGTTTCTGAACAGTCTGCGTACTCATTTCGTCTCCTCCCGAACCTAGCGGTACTGCGCCTTGATGCGTGGGTCGACGAAGGCGTACAGAAGGTCGACAAGCAGATTCACGATGCTGAACGCCACCGCGACGTAGAGAACGCCGCCCTGGACCAGCGGATAATCGCGCATCTTGATGGCTTCGACCATGAGCCGGCCGACGCCGGGGATCGAGAAGATCGACTCGGTCAGGATGGCTCCGCCGAGAAGATGACCGAACTGCAATCCCACGATCGTGACGATTGGAATCAGCGCGTTTCCGAGCGCGTGGCGCCAGATGACCTTCCCTTCCGTTTGCCCTTTGGCTCGCGCGGTACGGATATAGTCTGACCGGATGACCTCGAGCATGCTCGACCGCGTCATCCGCGTCACGATCGCGATGACCTGCGCGGACAGGGCCACGGAGGGAAGCACCATCGCCGAGAACGTGTCGAATCCCGAGGAGGGGAACCAGCCGAGCCTGACGGAGAAGAGCAGGATCAGCAGAAGCCCCAGCCAGAAGACCGGCATCGAGAGACCGACCAGGGCGAAGAACATCGTGATCGAATCGAAAAGGGAGTATTGCTTTATGGCCGATATAATGCCGAAGGGAATGCCGAGGCAGATCGCGATGATGACCGAAAAGGCGGCCAGTTTGATCGTCGACGGGAACGCCGAGAGGATTTCATCGGAAACCGGACGTTTCGTCACATACGACCTTCCGATATCCCCCTTGAATGCGGCCTTGCCGACATAACGCACGAACTGGACGATAAAGGGATCGTCAAGCCCCTCCTTGACCCGGAACTGCTGTACCGCTTCTTCCGTTGCCTGATCTCCGAGAACCATACGCGCGGGATCACCCGGCGTCAGGTACAGGAGACTGAACACGATGAAGGTCACGCCGATGAGAACGGGAATCAGCGAGAGGACCCTTCGGAAAATGTATTTGAGCATCCGTTTCCACCCTTCCTCAAAAAATGCAGGAGCATAGAATAGTCCCCATGCTCCTGCTCCCGTACGTTTTCAGTGCCTGTGTCGCCGCGGAAAAATCCGCGACGAAACGTCACGTTCCTATTCGAAGGAAACGTTCGTCAGGACGTGATACCCGCGCGGGCTGGGCTGGAAGCCCTTGACATTCTTCTGGGTTCCGCAGATCTGCTCGTCGTTGTGAAGGTAAATCCACGGCTTCAGGGAATCGATTTTCTCCTGAAGATCCTTATAGAGTTT
>CALFXN010000553.1 GCA_937957815.1 uncultured Synergistales bacterium | reverse complement strand
GACCACCGAGATCTACACTCTTTCCCTACACGACGCTCTTCCGATCTGATCGCGTCGCGGCGCTTTTCCCTCCCCCTCCCCCGATGCGCCTCGCGGAGGAATCGCTCGCGTCGATGACGCGCGCGCACGCTTCTCTCGCGGACTGTTTCGTTCTCGGGAGGATCATGTCGCGGATTGTCCGATGCCGTTCCGACGTGATCCGATTCAGACGGCTCCGAGGTTCGAAGTTTCTCCTCCCCCCAAAATCCTCCTACTCCCGCCGCGAAACGGGGGCCGAGGACGCCGTGACGCAGGAAATACTCGAGTTCGAAAACGCTTTCGCGCGCCTTCTGAAAAAGAGCGAAGGGCCCCTCCGAACGAGAGCCCCTTCGCCCGTCGAAACACCCGGTCTGCCGTTTCCCGCGGAGTGACCTCCGCGGATCACGAATTCCCGAGAAAGCGCATCGCGACTCCCGCCATGGTCGCGACGCCGAGCGGGAGAACCGCGTCGTCGACCTTGTACTTCGGGTGATGCTGCGGATACGTCGCATCGATATCGGGGTTTCCCGTCCCGAGGAACATGAACGTTCCGGGGATCTTCTCGAGGTAATAGCTGAAATCCTCCGCGCCCATCGTCGGCGCCATCTCGTAGACGTTCTCGGCTCCGGCGACCTCCTTCGCGACCTCGACGGCGTATTTCGTGAACGCCGGATCGGTGACCGTCGGAGGAAGGAAGCGGGTATACGTGAATTCCGGCGTGCAGCGCATCGCCTCGCAGATGAGCTCGGCCATCGTTTTCATTCTGGACTCGATGTAGTCGCGGATTTCGGGCCGGAAGGTCCGCGTGGTACCGAGAATCGACGCGGTGTCCGGAATGACGTTGAACACGTTTCCGGCGTTGATCGCTCCGACCGAAATCACTCCGGCCTCGAGCGGATCCACCTCGCGGCTCACGATCGTCTGCCACGCCGACACGACCGCGCACGCGCACGCGACCGGGTCGACCGACATGTGCGGCATGGATCCGTGTCCGCCCTTTCCCTTGATGTTCAGAAGGTAGGAATCCGCCGAAGCCATCGTCGGACCCTCGTGATAGGCGATCTTCCCGCTCGGGACGGGAGACCAGATGTGCAACCCGCAGATCGCGTCGACGCCGTCGAGCGCGCCGCTTTCTATCATCCGGACCGCGCCGCCGGGCTTCCCCTTTTCCTCGGCGGGCTGGAAGATGAGCCGATACTAGCCGTTCAGCTCCGACTTGCGTTCGATGAGAATCTTCGCGGCACCCAGAAGCATCGCGATGTGCGCGTCGTGTCCGCAGGCGTGCATGAACCCCGGGCGTTCCGACCGGTACGGGACGTCGGTCTCTTCCGTCACGGGGAGCGCGTCGATGTCGGCCCGCAGCGCGATCTTCTTTCCCGGCCGTCCGGTATCGATGTCGGCCATGACACCCGTAGTTATCTCGTATCCGCCGACACGGAGGTTCGCGTATCCCATTTCGGTGAGATGCGCGACAATCCGCTTCGTCGTCTCGACTTCCTCGTACCCGAGTTCGGGACAGCGGTGGAATTCGCGACGCCACGTCGCGAGCAGATCTTTCATGTCTTCCGCCTGTTGCCTCAGAATATTCTGCATATCGATCACTCCTTCGAAGGATTGTACACTCATTATAAACGGCCCGCCGCTTCCGCGACGGGCCGCTCCGACGAAGCGGACTGATTCCGGTTCGGCTTCCGAGCGTTTTTCCCGAATCGCCGGATGACTGCGGCGCCGACCTCGGGCGTCATCGCGCTCACGATCAAGACCACGATGAAATTGAGGATCAGGCCGACGAACCCCTCGTTGAGACCGGAGAAAACCGGAACGCCGAATGGTTTGTTGGCGGCACAGAAAGCGGCTTCATTCCGGAATCGGGTACACGACCCCGGAAATCTGCGACCCCGAAAGACAACGGGCCGAAAATCCGTGTCCGCCTTTTTCGGGGAAGGTCATCTTCAGATCTATCCGAAAAGTATCTTCGGAAGCCAGGTGACCAGCGACGGGAAGATGATGCACAGCGTCAGACACACGAGCTGTGTGATCACAAAAGGAATCACGGAGCGGTAGATGTCCGACATGGTGACCCCCTTCGGGGCGATTCCCCGCATCATGAACAGCATCGTTCCGAAGGGCGGCGTCAGGTACCCCGTCTGTGTGTTCACCGCGTACAGGACTCCCAGCCACAGGGGGTCAAAGCCGTAAATCGGCAAAAGAGGCAGGATGATGGGCGCGGTGATCATGAGGATGCTCCAGGCGTCGATCACGAAACCGAGAAGGAACCAGACGACCTGGATGCCGATCAGCATGGCCCACCACCCCACCTGGTATTCCTTCACCATCCCGATGACCATCCGGGAGGCCCCCAGTCCCATGTAGACCGCCGCAAAGGCCTGGGCGGCGAAGAGAATCCACATCATAAAGCCCTGGATCTTAATCGTGGCGAGAGACGCCTCCCTGAGGAGGTTCCATGTCAATTTCCCGTGGATCGCGCTGCAGATGATGGCTCCGAGAGCGCCGACGGCGGCCGCCTCGGTCGGCGTCGCGATGCCGGTGTAGATCGATCCCAGGACGGAGAAGACCAGCAGCATGGGAAGGATGATTCCCTTGAGGGACGCCATTTTGGCCCCCCAGTTGGCCCGTTCCTCCGGAGGGATCGGAGGTCCCATCTCCGGGTTCATATGGCATTTGAGCAGAATGTAGCCGATGATAAGAACGGAGCACAGCAGTCCGGCGCTCATTCCTCCCGCGAAGAGCCCTCCTATGGAGACCTGCGCGATCGTCCCGTAGAGCACCAGCGCGATGCTCGGAGGGATGAGGGGGCCGAGGACGCCTCCGGCCATGATGCACCCGACCGCCAATTTTTTGTCGTAGCCTCGTTTCAGCATCGCGGGAAGCGCCATGAGTCCCATCATGACAACGCCCGTCGAGGCGATTCCCGACATTGCGGCGATGAGGGTGCACGCCAGAACGGTCCCGACCGCCAGTCCGCCCTTGAGGGAACCCATCCAGCGGTACATCATCTCGTACAGATCCTCGGAGACGCCGGAACGTTCCAGCACCGTCGCGAGGAGCACGAAAAGCGGACACGCCACGAGCGTCGTCGTGGACATCATGGAATACGTTCGGGCCACAATGATGAAAAGCGATTCCGGCCCCCAGAAAACCGCAGCGAACACCGTCGCCAATCCTCCCAGGACGAACGCGACTGGGAGGCCGAGCAGCAGGAAGAGAAACATGCCTCCGAAAAGGAAAACGGAGATAAGCCCTATGTCCATAGATATCACCTCAGTTTCCATCGCCGATTTCGGCGTCGACGACGAGCTCGCGGCCTGTCAGCGCGAGATGGAGATCCCTGATGGTCTTGGTGATGCCCTGGAGCAGCACGAGGAACGCCGAAACGGGAATCAGGAGCTTGATCTGCCACACGTAGGGCCCCCAGGTGCTGTTCGAGTACTCCATCACGCGCAGGCTGTCCCAGGCCCAGGGAACGCTCAACCACAGCATCGTCCCCACGAAGGCGTAGAAAAGGGTCCACGTGAAGAGATCCACGACGGCTTTCACGCGCGGAGGAAAGTACTGGTACACCGCGTCGACGTTGACGAAAGCCCCCCAGCGCAACGCATAGGCCCCCCCGAGGACGAAATGCGCCCCGTACAGCATACACGACGTCTCGTGAGCCCAGATAGTGGGGCGGTTGAATCCGTATCTCATGACCACTTCGTAAACGAGGACGAGCATCGTCGGATAAACAAGCAGACCGAAGATCCTGCCCACCCAATCGTTGAGAGTGTCCGTGAAATTGATGAACCTGATCAAAGAGTTCAATCGCATCACCTCATTCTGTTCAAGTTTGCTCCAAAAAAACGCCCCCTCCTCCCCGGAGGAAGAGGGGGCGCGTTTCGCGGGGCGAAAGCGTTCCTGCTACTTGATGTAGCCTCGGTCTTTCATGAACTGCTTGACGATCTTGACGCCCTCGGCGACTCTCGGGTCTTTGCCGCCGATCTCTTTCTCGATCTTGTCCAGGTAGGGGATCGAGAAATCATTCGTAATTTTGTCGATGTCTTCCTTGCCCCACTCGATGTAGGTGGTCTTCCACTCCTTGAAGGACTTCGTCATCATGGTCTTTTCCTGTTCGTCGCAGACCTTCGCGTAGTCCTCGTTGAATTCGTCGGCGGCCTTCGTGACGATTTCCTTCAGGTCGTCGGGAAGCGCGTCCCAGGCCTTCTTGGAAACCCAAAGCTCCATGCCCTGAGGCACCTGCCAGGCCGGGCCGATGAAGTACGGGCACACCTCGTAGAGTTTGAGATCGCGGTACAGCCACCACGCCGTTCCGCTGCCGTCAAGGGTGCCCATGGCGATCGCCATGTAGGTCTCCGGATGGGGAAGCATGACCGGAGCGGCGCCGAAGTGCTCCATGGTGTCCGACATGGCGCCGAAGAAGCGGACCTTAAAGCCCTTGAGATCCGCGAGCCCCTTGATGGGCTTCTTGCTCCAGAAATAGGTGTTGCCCACGCTGTGACTGCTCAGGAAGTGGATGCCCTTCGTGGCCATCTCTTCGCGGATGAGCCTGTCGATTCCCCGTTTATAGTACAGTTCCTTGAAATCGTCGAGGCTTCTGCAGACGAAGGGTGGAAGGTTGCCCGCCTGGAGCCAGCCCATGTTGATCGAGCCTCGCCAGAAGAGGGTGCTCGTGTTGGAAATCTGAATCATATTCGCCTGCATGGCGGGAAAAACTTCCGAGTATTCGACCAGTTCGCCCGCATAATGAAGCGTGATGTTCAGCCTGCCGCCGGATCGTTCACGAACCCGCTCGATGAAAGGCGGGATGACGAAGGTCGTCGAAAGCGCGCCGGGCGTGTGGTGGCTCTGGAACTTCCAGTTGATCACGTCCGCCGCCGAGGCCTGCCCGAGGCCGCCGATAATCAGAAAGCCGAAAAGGATCGCCGCGGCGACGAGCGCCGTTGGTTTCCGGTGTTTCATCAAAGCACCTCCTCAAGAAGTTTTTTTGCTGACACGGTGACACTATCCTGTTTCTACTTTCTAAGATATCCCCTCCTGTCCGGCGAACTCGCCTCCTTTCCGGGAGACGGATCCCCTCTCTCCATGCGTGTCACCCAACCGAAGACGATGGTGTTCCGGGAAGGCACGGAATCCACGATAAGACAAAGCCTGACGATTCTGTCCACACTTTTTAGTGCTATTTTCTATATACATTAATAATTATAAATAGCTTAAACAGTAAAAAAAGTCAAGTGGCAAACGCACTGGTGGACAGCGATAATATCATATGGGGTAAAAACACACAGGAAACGGATTTCGCTGTCAAGGTTCAACTGTTGGACGTGTGGTCGGACAGCGATAATGTCACCCCCTATTCTTAGGGCTCTGGTCCCGGACAGGGTGGTACAGGGAGAAATGAGCGCCGCGGAAGGAGCGAGGCGTCTTTCTCCGAGCAAACGTCACGTTTTCCGTCTGATGGCTTGAACGGGGCGAAGCGTATTCCCTCCGCGGGGCGATTGATGACGCCGCCGGAAGGGTGCTTTCACTGAGGTTCGAAAAGAACGCGACGAAATCTATCTTCGAGAGGTGAGAGCCATGTTGTTTTTCAGGGGTCCGGAGTACGATCCGCGCATCAATCTCGCATTCGAGGAGACGCTTTACCGGAGCGTCCGTGCCGGCGATGAGGGCATATTCCTGCTCTGGCGGAACGCTCCCACAGTTGTCGTCGGACGCTTTCAGGACACGGCCGAAGAGGTTCGGGAGGATATCGTGAACGATCGCAGGATCGGGGTCGTCCGCCGCATCACGGGCGGAGGCGCCGTATATCACGATCTCGGGAACGTCAACTATTCGTTCCTGTTTCCGGGGACGGCAACAGGAACGCTCGACTTCGCGCCGTTCACGGCCCCTATCCTTCGAGCACTCCGGCGGCTCGGCGTCCCGGCCGAACGGACCGACCGCAACGACCTCACGATCCTCGGACGGAAATTCTCGGGAAACGCGCAGCACATGGACGGACACCGCATCCTTCATCACGGAACACTGCTGTTCGACTCCGACCTTTCCGTCCTGTCGGACGTCCTCAGGGTACGGGAGGACAAATACCGTCCGAAGGGATTCGCGTCCGTCGCGAGCCGTGTGACGAACATCCGCCCGCATCTCGGCGCCGAAACCGGCATGGAGGATTTTTTCGTCGTTCTCAAGGACGAGGTGGAACGCGAATACGGACTCTCTCCGCTCACGGTGACGGATGAGTTCCGCGGTTCGGTCCGGCGCCTCGCGGAAGAGCGCTACGCGTCGCGTGCGTGGACCTGGGGAGACGGCAGAGAACGGGATGTGCGGAAGGAACGGCGGTTCGAAGGGGTGGGACGAATCGAGGTGCGCATGGACATCCGAAATGGAGTGATGCGGAACGTGGCCTTTTTCGGAGATTTCTTCGGAGCCGAGGATCTCACCCCTGTCGCCCAAGCGCTCGACGGCCTACCGCTCGAAAATGCCGCCGTGAAAGGCGCTCTCGCTCCGCTCGATATCGGCAGTTTCTTCTATCGCGTCCGTGAGGACGAACTCGTCTCGTTTCTGTGTTTCTGAACGCTTCAGGCAAAAAAAACGGGGACGGGATCGAACGACCCTGTCCCCGTTGCATGCACACCCTGTTGCGCGAAACGAAGCGACGATTACCGCTTCGAGTACTGGAACTGGCCCCGGGCGCCCTTCTGACCGTACTTCTTCCGCTCGACCATTCTCGGGTCGCGCGTGAGAAGACCGGCCTTCTTGAGTACCGGCCGAAGCTCCGGGTTCATCTTGATGAGCGCGCGGGCGATGCCGAGACGAACGGCGCCCGCCTGTCCGGTCAATCCGCCGCCGCTGGCGCGCACAAACACGTCGACCTTTCCCTCGATCGTCGCGGTCTTGAGGGGCTGCATGGCCTGCAGCTGCCAGACGAGACGCGGGAAGTAATCCTCGACCGTGCGTTCGTTGATCGTGACGACACCGTTTCCCGGAAGCACGCGCACGCGGGCGAGCGCGTTCTTGCGCCTGCCGGTTCCCCAGAAACAGGAAGGAGTATTCATCGTTTTCTGTCCTCCTCTTCAGACTAAAGGTCGATCGCGACGGGTTGCTGCGCCGCGTGCGGGTGGTTCGGCCCCGCATAGACCTTGAGCTTCCGCCAGTACTTCAGGCGGGTCTTGGGGAGCATGCCCCTGACGACTTTCTCGATGAGATACTCCGGCCGTTTATCGAGGACTTCTCCATATGTCCGAACCCGCAATCCGCCGGGATACCCGCTGTAGTTGTAGACTTTCGCGTTCTCCCGCTTGGATCCCGTGAGTTTGACCTTTTCCGCGTTGATGATGACGACAAAATCGCCGCAGTCGACATGCGGCGTATACGTAGGTTTCGTCTTGCCCATAAGCATCATGGCGACGGCGGACGCAACCCTTCCGAGGGGCTTGTCCGTGGCGTCGATCACATACCACGAATGGGCGACGGTGTTCTTCGTGGCCATAAATGACCGGTGGTCGCTGGTCATGGGGTTTCCTCCTTTGAAAGTGCCTTTTTCCCGTTCTCAGTGTTCCATGATCGGACACCGTGCCTTTTCGACGGTTCTCGTGCGCTCTTTCGCATCGCGGGGACGTGGCAAGGATCCCCGAAAGGCGCGGCACGAAAATACATCGGAGCGGCCGGTGCGCTCACGGCGATTTATTGTACCCGATGCAACCTCGAACTTGCAAGTACCCCCGGCAAACGTCCACGTTTCGCGATCGGTCGGCCGTCTATGACCTTGAGGTCCATCGTCATGTCGATGGGCGTGGCGTCCGAAATGTAGCTCCCGACGCCAAAGGAAGCCGCGCCCGCGGCGGAGAGGATGCGGATGCGATCCGGATTCAGTCCGCCGGATACAGATCGGAAGAGCGTCGTGTAGGGAAAGAGTGTAGATCTCGGTGGTC
>CALFXN010000552.1 GCA_937957815.1 uncultured Synergistales bacterium | reverse complement strand
ACCAACCGCCATGAGCGCATGGTTTGAGGCGGACTTCGAGGACCGGATCGGAGCGTTCGCCCTGAACGTCTCGATCCGTCTCGACCACGGGATCGGCGTTCTCTTCGGTCCGAGCGGTTCGGGCAAGAGTCTGACGCTGAGGATCATCGCGGGACTCCGGAACCCTGCGCGCGGAACGATACGTCTGGGAAACGAAACGTTGTTTTCGGGCGGGAACGTCCGGAAGCGACTCCTTCCGCAACAGAGGAGGATCAGCCTGCTCTTCCAGAATCTCGCGCTCTTCCCTCACATGACCGCGCTGGAGAATGTCCTCTTCGGATGCAGAAAAGCGGGGAGCGACGCCCGCGCGTTCGCGGCGGAGCAACTGGAAACAATGCGCCTCTCTGGATTCGAAAACCGGTACCCGTCTCAGCTTTCCGGCGGACAGCGCCAGCGGGTCGCGCTTGCCCGAGCGCTCGCGTCCGAACCGGAAATGCTCCTGCTCGACGAACCGTTCAGCGCGCTCGACGGCCCCCTGCGGCGCAGCCTTCGCAACGAACTGCGCACCCTCCAGCGCGAGACGAATATTCCCGTACTCTACGTCACCCACCAACTCGATGACCTCTGTGCGCTCGGAGATCGCGTGATTGTCATGAAAGAAGGCCGAACGGAGCGTTCTTTCGCCGTCGAAACGCTCTGGAAAAACGGCGAACGCGGCGAAGCGTGGCATCTGCTCGGATGGGGGAATTTCTTCCGGGGCGACGTTCGTTCCACGGAACGAGGAACGGAGTTCTCAAACGGAACCCTATCGTTGAACACAGGGACGCCGACCCGTTACGGTCCGGCAGGAGCGTTCGTCCCCCCCGACAGGATCCGGCTTCTCACGCCCGGGGTTCCGGTCGATCCGGCGCTTGCGCCGAACATGCACGACGGCGCGGTCGAAGAAATCACGCCCCTCGGCGGAACGGCCCGCATATATGTGGAAGCCGCTCACACTCTGTGGCAGATCGAAGTTTCCCCGGATCTGATCGATAGCCTGGACATCCATTTAGGTTCAAGCGTGCGTTTTTCCATACTGCCAAAAGACGTCGAGATAGCGTACCCGTAAACGGTCGCACCTGAATCACCCGTGTCATTGCAACGGAACTCTCAAGATACCTTTCCAGGGTAAAAACGGAGCTGACATATCTTTTTTACTCTTGCGTGATATATACTGATATCAGTTATTTCATTTTGAATCCCGACAAGAAAGGAGACTGCGGTAATGAGCGAACAGAGCACATTGGAATCTTTTTTGCGATCGAAAGCCGCTGCGGGAATCAAAAAAGAAGAAACAACAGACTGGGAAAAGAGGAAAGAGTTGTGGATCCATGCGGTGGAGGAACTATATCGAAACGTACGATCCTGGCTTGCGCCACTTGAAATAGACGGCACTTTACAAAGTGAAATGTCGTCAGGATCCAGGTCCGAAGAAAAAATCGGATCATATCAAATCGATGAGCTTACTCTCCTGATAGGAAGTCAGAAGGTTCGTTTCATCCCGAAGGCGACACTCATTATTGGCGCTGAGGGACGTGTCGATATTCACGGGAACGCCGGCGTGCGGTCGTTGGTTCTTGTTAAGGGACAATGGTTTATTGTGGACCGAAAGCCGAGGCTGGTATTTCCGTTTAACGAAGATTCGTTTCAGGATGTGTTGCGGGACATCATGGAATGATCTCTCGAATTTCGATGAATGAAGACCGACTGACGCTCGATGATGTCTGGGAGCAGTACCAGACGGTAAGGGATTCCGTCAGTCGGCGGATGGCCGAATTCAGGAAGATTCCTGCAGAACGTTTTTTTGGCAAGACAGAGATAGAAGTACAAGAGTATTTTGATGAAATCCTCGACGAATTGGACATCGAGGCTTCGTTTTTTCTGCTTGCCTCCATAGAAGCGGAGATCCGCACGGATTTTTTGCGCCGGGTTTACGAAAGGCGTAAAGACCCCGTAAGTCGTCGTTTTCGTGAGACGTATAAAGACGCAGCCTGTGCTCACGATAAAGCGAAAGTGAGGCTTGAGGAAGATATTCTGGATCCATGGGCTCAATTGGAACCTGAAGCCAGTCAATTTATCGGAGATTTGAAAGGAGCACTCAAGTATAGAAACTGGTTGGCGCATGGAAGGTACTGGATTCCAAAGCTGGGACGATTGACATACGATCCGAGTGCTCTCGTACGGCTTGCTGCCGATTTTTTCAAAGCCGTAGGCATCACTCAGACATCGTGACATCCGAAATGCCCATACAGTCCTGAACGGATGCGCTTTTTTGACGGGTTTCGATTCTTCCCGATGGCGCTTCAAAGGGTTCGAGCACGATGCCGCGTCATTTCCAGTCCGTTTCTTCCGGAACTTGCCGGGTGAATTCCTCTTCCGAACTTCCGGATATCTTGACATATCCTCTAAAACGAGTAAGGATATTACTCATGAAAAGGAACGATTTGCCTCCGCAGAGAGCGGCCCAAATGTTTTCGCGTTTCTTCGCACCGATCGGAGGGAAACGGTGATGTTCCAATCCCTGCGGAGTTTCCTTGATCGCGTTGCGGCCGTCCGTTCGGCGCGGAACTCGACGCTTCTCATCCCGG
>CALFXN010000551.1 GCA_937957815.1 uncultured Synergistales bacterium | reverse complement strand
CAGAAGATCATGGTCGTCGACCTCGGCGGCGGAACGTGCGACGTGTCGATTCTCGATATCGGCGACGGCGTCGTCGAAGTCCTCTCGACATCCGGCGATACGCACCTCGGCGGCGACGATTTCGACCACGTCGTCGTCGACTGGCTCGCCGACGAATTCAAACGCGAGAGCGGCATCGATCTCCGGAAGGACAAGCAGGCGCTCCAGCGCCTCACCGAAGCCGCGGAGAAGGCGAAGTGCGAGCTGTCGTCGCGCGCGAGTACCGACGTGAGTCTGCCGTTCATCACTGCGGATTCCACGGGACCGAAACACTTGTCGATGGCGCTGACGCGCGCGAAGTTCGACCAGCTCACGGCGCATCTCGTCGAACGCTGCCGCGTGCCCGTCGAGGACGCGATAAAGTCCGCGAAACTCTCCGTTTCCGATATCGACGAGGTCGTCCTCGTCGGCGGTTCGACACGGATTCCGGCCGTCCAGGAGCTCGTGCGCAAGATGACCGGCGGCAAGCAGCCGAATATGTCCGTCAACCCGGACGAGGTCGTCGCGGTCGGCGCGGCGGTCCAGGCGGGGGTCCTCTCGGGCCAGATGAAGGACGTCCTGCTGCTCGACGTGATCCCGCTGTCTCTCGGAGTCGAGACGATGGGCGGCGTCATGACGAAGCTCGTCGAGAAGAACACGACGATCCCGGTGCGCAAGAGCGAAACGTTCTCGACCGCAGAGGACAATCAGCCCGCCGTCGATATCGTCGTTCTCCAGGGAGAGCGCGAGATGGCGCGCGACAACCGGACTCTCGGGAACTTCAAGCTCGAGGGCATCCGCACCGCGCCGCGCGGAGTCCCGCAGATCGAGGTGACGTTCGACGTCGACGCGAACGGGATTCTGAACGTCACCGCCAAGGACCGCGAGACGGGCAGGGAACAGCGGATCACGATCACGGGGTCGACGAGCCTCGACAAGAGCGAGGTCGACCGGATGGTCCGCGAAGCGCAGGAAAACGCGGCGGAGGATCGGAAGAAGAAGGAGAGGGCCGAAGCGCGCAACGAGCTCGAGTCCGCGGCATACCAGCTCGGAAAGGCCGTCGAAAGCGCGCAGGGACTTCCCGAAAACGACGCGGCGCGGGCCCGGACGCTCGCGGACGAGGCGAAGGCGCTTCTGAAGAACGATGTCGCGACGATCGAGCAGATCAGGGTGGCGATTTCCGACGTGAAGCAGATGTTCCAGATCGTTTCGTCCCGTTCGGCGTCGGGGTCTTCCGGCGGAAGTCCGGCCGGAGAGAGATCCGCGGGCGGCA
>CALFXN010000550.1 GCA_937957815.1 uncultured Synergistales bacterium | reverse complement strand
CTTCGGCGTTTATTATCAAGGAGTTACGAGGAGCGCGGGCTTTGAGACTGTTTTGTGGTAGGTCGGCATTCCCTCCACCATTTTAGAATAGACAAACCCGTCTCTTCGGGGGCATTCTCCGGGTGACGGGTTTTCTTTCTCACCTTGTTTCTCAAGGGTTTGCGCCCGTTTCATATCGTTCAAACGCACCCCTCCGCACCATCGATTTCAGCCATTCTTTCTCTGTTTGTGGCCCCTGATTCTCTGTTTTCTCCGGACTGATCTTCTCCTTGATTTTTTTGCCGCAATCAGGCATATTGTTACCACTTATGAATAAGTGGAGTCAACTCGTCTGGAGCCAAGGATGCAGAAAAAACCAGAAGATATTTTCCGTTCATGTGGTGGTCAACTAAGGATGAGCGAGGCTATTGAGCGTGGCATTAGCCGTTACATGCTCTATGCTCTTAGGGATAAAGGGGTGATAGAGCAAGTCAGCAGGGGGGTGTACCGTCTGGTGGGACTTCCTCCCATCAGCAATCCCGACCTGGTAACCGTCGGACTGCGCTTCCCGAATGCAGTCATCTGCCTCGTATCGGCACTGGCATATCACGAAATCACCACACAGATTCCGCACAGTGTTTCCGTAGCCGTGCCGAGGGAATCGCGCCAACCGTCCCTGGATTATCCACCGCTCAGTGTTCGCCGGTTCTCCGGCTTGGCATTCCGTGCAGGTATCGAAGAGCACCAAATCGACGGAGTGACCGTCAAAATCTACAGTCCGGAAAAGACGCTTGCCGACTGTTTCAAATTTCGGAACAAGATCGGCATGGATATAGCCCTGGAGGCGCTGAAACTCTACAAAGCCCGCAAGCAATTCAATCTCGAGGCACTGCTCAAATACGCGAAAGTCTGCCGTGTTGAAAAGGTGATGCATCCCTATCTGGAGGCGAGCATATGAAATCCCCGAAGAATATCCCCGCATCTGTCCGGCAACGCCTTCTCAATCGCGCTAAAAACGATAAGAGGCCGTTCAACGAACTCCTCCAGTACTATGCCATGGAACGATTTCTGTTTCGCCTGTCCCAGTCAGCGCATGCGGATCGCTTCATCCTAAAAGGCGCTTTGATGTTGAGGGTTTGGCGTTCACCAGAATTCCGGCCAACCATGGATATCGATGTGCTGGGAATAACCAGTAACGAGGAAGCCAGCATTGTCGCTCAGATTCGGGAGGTCATGGCCGTGGATGTGGAGCCCGATGGGCTCACTTTTGATCCCTACTCGATCCAGTCTGAACGGATTACCGAGGATGCCGATTACGAAGGGATCAGGGTTCGATTTCGTGGAATGCTGGACTCCGCAAGGGTCAATATGCAGGTGGATATCGGCTTTGGCGACATCATCTATCCCGGACCGGAAGAATCGGATCTGCCAACCATGCTGGATTCTCCCATACCGAGGCTGCTTTGCTACAGCCGTGAAAGCGTCATTGCGGAGAAGTTCGAGGCCATGGTGAAACTCGGTATATTGAACAGCCGCATGAAGGATTTCTATGATATATGGCTCCTTTCTCGGCAGTTCGATTTCGATGGGATGCAACTGACCGAGGCAATTCGTCGGACCTTCCAGAGAAGAGGAACTTCGCTTCCTCTGAGAATAGAAGCGTTCGAACAGCCTTTCATCGATGCCAAGCAGATTCAGTGGTCGGCTTTTCATAAGAGGCTTCAGCAAGACCATGTGCCCGAATCCTTCAAGGATGTCGTATCTGTGGTGGAGGATTTCCTTGCACCATTCACGACCTTGCTATCACAGGACAACCCTAAGCCTCTGATCTGGCCTGCTTCAGGCCCATGGGCCTGACTCGGTGCAAAGCCTCAACATGACCTTCCCCGGAATCCCTGGAGACAGATTTATGCTTGTTGCCTTTGCGATTATAGCTTTTCGGGGTCTTGTACCCGATTCCTGAATGAGGCCGTTTCTGTTGTAAAACATTTCTATATACCTGAAGATGTCCGTCCTCGCCTCGTCATGCGTCCGGTATTCTCTTTCCGGCGTCAGCGCCTTGCCTCCAGCGGACGCGAACGCCACTGTACCTGTCCGGAGCTTTTCGTCCCGTCGTCATTTGTAGATTCGCTCCGGTGATATTCCAAGATCCCGTGCCACATCGACGACAGACTTGCCTTCCATCGTCATCTTCAGAACTTCTTTCTTGAATTCCGCGTCGTATTGGCGTTGCCGCTTTGCTTCCTCCGCCTATAAACACTCTCCCCGATTCTCTTCTTCATCGTCCGGACTCTTTCTTGCCGTCAATTCCGGGGAAGGTCAAATTGGGGCGACCGCTATGCGGTTGCCCCAATTTGTTTCGTTCCTCTTCTGCCGTGCGGTTGCGCGGCCATGGAATAGTTACGCTATTGACAAAAAACAGAAACACATCTATAGTTTTGGTCATACAAAAAATTTTTTAACATAAAATTTTTATAAAGGAGTCTTTGCTGTGGCAAATCCGGATGACCTCCTGCTCGAGTCTTTCATTCCGTTGGTCAAGACCGTCGCTGCACAGTTCGGAGCGAATTGCGAGGCCGCACTTCATGATCTCCGGAAACCCCAGGAATCCCTGATAGCGCTTTCGGGAAACCTCACCGGAAGATCTTTGGGCGCCCCAATCACGAATTACGTTTTGAACCTCATCAAGAAATACGGAGACGCTGTAAAGGAAAACTATATATACCCGAATAAGACCGCTGATGGACGCAGGTTGAAATCGTCGACGACGTTCATCTTCAACGCTTCGGGACATGTCATTGGATGTTTCTGCATCAATTTCTGCATAGAGAAATTCCTGCTTTCCAGCGAGTCGCTGGAAGAGTTCTGTTCCGTACAGGACGAGGACAAGAATTCTGGCGAGCGATTCGCCAACGATATCAGCGAAGTGGCGCAGGGGATCATTGACGAGGTCATGAGCAAGCAGTCCGTCCCCGCGGCTCGAATGGACCGCTCGGAGAAGCTCGGGATCGTCCGGGAACTCGACGCGAGAGGGCTCTTTCTCGTGAAGGGCGCCGTCGAGCATGTCGCTGCGTGTCTCGGGATTTCGAAGTACACGCTGTACAGCTACATGGATCAGGTCAAGGAAGGCAAGTAAATCCAGAAAAGAAACGGAGGAAGAATAATGACGACACGCACAACGATCACTACGTCTAAAGCTCCGGCAGCCATCGGTCCGTATTCGCAGGCAGTCATGACGGGAAACACGCTTTTTTCGTCCGGTCAGATTCCGGTTGATCCTCAAACGGGCAAGATGCGTGAAAAGAACATCGACGATCAGACCCGGCAGGTTTTCGGCAACATCGACGCGATTCTCCGGGAAGCGGGCATGACTTTCGAAAATGTGATCAAGACCACCGTGTTTCTTGCCGACATGAACGATTTCCCCCGCTTCAACGAACTATACGCCGGATATTTTGAGACGACCTACCCGGCTCGTTCGTGCGTCGAAGTATCGCGACTTCCCAAGGACAGCCTCATTGAAATCGAAGTGATCGCCCGCAAGGACTAGAGAGTGAGGAAAAAGTGCTTTTTACGGGAATTCCAAGAGTCCGTCTGCTGCACCACGTGACACCGCTTGAACGGCTCGCTCGTCTCGAGGCCGAAAAAAATCATTCCGGCATCTATGCCAAGCGGGACGACTGCATGCCGTTGGGACTCGGCGGAAACAAGGTGCGCAGCCTCGAGTTCTGGATGGGGCAGGCGTTGGCGGAGAAGTGCGATGTCGTGGTAGTCGCCGGGGCCAAGGAATCGAATCAGTGTCGGTTGACTGCGGCTGCGGCGGCGAAACTGGGATTGAAGTGCCATATCCTCCATAGTTCCGACGAACCGGCCGATTGGGATGGCAATCTGCTTCTGAACGATCTTTTGGGAAGCGACATCCGCTTTCTGGGACCTGTGAGCGAAGAGGAACGCGGAGAAATTGCCCGTCATGAGATGAAGCGACTCGCGAGCGAGGGGCACCGCCCATACCTCGTCGGCGATCCCGTTCTCGGAGCCTTGGGGTATGTCGTTGCGGCCTTGGAGTTGCACCATCAGGCGGATGCCATGGAGGCGGATCTGTTGCACGTGGTGTTGCCAGGCTCGATGGGACCCACCGAAGCGGGGTTCCTGTTCGGCATGGCGATGCTCGGCGCTCCTTTCTTCGTGCATCTCGTGTCCGTGGAATACGGCAAAACGGAGTTGCTCCGGAGGATCGAAGCCATTTTCGAGGGCGTCGAGAAAAAGCTCGGATTCTCTCCGAGCGTCGATTTCCGCGATTTCATGACGATTTACGAGGAGTATCTCGGAGACGGCTACGGCAAGGTAACCCCTGCGTCCCTCGAGGGGGGCCGCCTCCTTGCTTCGATTGAAGGGATTTTCCTGGAGAATACGTACACGAGCAAAACCTTCGCCGGAATGATGGATCTTCTCGGACGAGGCGCGATATCTCGGAATGAAGCGGTGTGTTTCCTCCATACCGGAGGGATTCCCGCTCTGTTCGGGCAGAGCGTCCTTTTCACGGAGAGGCGGAAACGCCCGTCATAAGAAGATGTCCGTTTTCCTGCGGTATGTGTGGCTTTTGCGATGCGTGAAATCGTATATGCACCACAAAACCAAGGAAATGGGGGAATTCGTCACATGGCTCTCGTGAAGCTGTCTCCGGTGTTCCTGTTGGTGGCGATGCTTTTGGGCGGAATGGATATCCTTATAGCATCTCCCTTGGCGACGGTCGCGGCGGGGATTCTTGCCATTCTCATCGACAGATATTCCTACCAGCAAGTGCTCGAAGCCGCGCTCAACAACGCGAAGCAGTTGATGATCATTCTCTTCCTTCTCATGATCGCCTATGCGATGGCGGAGGCGTTCATGGCATCCGGCGTGGGAGCGTCCATCATCGGGATATCCCTCAAATTGGGACTTACCGCGAAAAGCGTCGCCACGGCGAGTCTGCTGATCACGGCGGTTCTTTCCACTGCGACGGGAACGTCGTGGGGAACCTTCGCGGCATGCGTTCCGATCTTTCTGTGGCTGAGCCACATCATCGGCGGCAATCCTCTCCTTACCGTAGCGGCTATAGCCGGAGGATCGTGTTTCGGCGACAACATCGGCCTGATTTCCGATACCACCGTGCTGAGTTCGGGCATCCAGGAAGTCGACATCATCCACCGTGTCCGGCATCAGGGTGTCTGGTCACTTCTCTGTCTCGTGTCGGCGGCGGTGCTGTTTTATATCGTAAGTCAGTCCATGGGGCTTCCCGAAACTAGGGGAGACGCCGCGCAGGCCATCAACGCGATTCCGTCCGACATCTGGGCCACGCTGGAAACGAAGAGGCCCTCGGCAATAAAACTCCTGAACCAGGTGCGAAGCGGGGTGCCGGCGTACATGCTCGTTCCGATCATTGTCGTGATCGGGCTTGCCGTTTTCGGAGTCTCCACATTGCCGTGCCTCGGGGCAGGCATCTTTCTGGCTCTCGTGTTCGGCCGCATGGCGGGAACCATAGGATCCGTGAGCAGTTACCTCGAGCTCGTTCGAAGCGGCTTCGCCGAAGCAGGAAGCTGGTCGGTGGCGATGACCATGTGGACCGGGGCGTTCGGTGGAATCATGCGCCTGATGAATGCGTTCGATCCTATCTCGAACCTGATCCTGTCGATCTCCCGCAGAGTGCGTCAGCTCATCTTCTACAACGGCGTTATGTGTCTCGTCACCAATGCAGCCCTTGGAGACTGCACGGGACAGATTGTCACGGTCGGTCCGGTTATCAAGGAAATGGTGGAAAACAACGTGGAGGGCAGTCCGGAAGACATCTATACGCTTCGTCTCCGGAACGCCACGATGTCCGACGCGTTCGGCGTCTTGGGATCGCAGCTCATTCCATGGCACGGATATATGATCTTCTTCACGGGTATGGCGATGACCGTGTATCCGCTCTATACGTTCACGCCGATGGGGATCATAGCGTACAACTACCTGTCGATCATCGCGGTTGTTTCGATGCTCGTCCTGACTTATACCGGCCTCGATCGCTTCATTCCGCTGTTCAGGATCCCGTCGGAGCCTCAAGTGAGGCTGAAGGGAAGAAACTAGCCGTCAATACACGTTGTATCATCAGGGGGGAAGAATCATGCAGGAAATCAGTGAACCGACTAGGAAGCATATGACGTTGGGAGTGGCGTTGTTCGGATTTTTCATGCCGCTGACGTTGATCATCGTGATGATCACGTACAGGATAGACATCAAGGTGGCCCTCGCGGCCGCCATAGCCGCTGAGTCCGTCTTCGGTATATTCATCGGCCGCACGTGGGGCGAGATAGAACGATCGGCGATGAACGGCATTTCGAGGATAAGCCAGACGATCATAATAATGATCCTTATAGGCATGATCATAGGCGTGTGGATATCTTCGGGAAGCATTCAAACCATGCTCTATTATGGCTTGAATATGATAAATCCCAAATTCTTTGTTCCGATAACGTTTCTCATCTGCATCATAACCTCGACCATGACCGGAACTTCGTGGGGGACGGCGGGGACGATGGGGATAGCACTCATCGGAGTTGCGCAAGGGCTCGGAGTGCCGATTCCACTCGTAGCGGGCGCTATAATCTCGGGAGCCCTCGTCGGCGACAAGCTCTCGCCCCTTTCAGACACGACACTTCTCGCGTCAGCCGTGACGGAAGTGAACCTTTTCGATCATATTGTCTCGCTTGCGCACGTGACAATCCCCGTGTCCGTCATAGCTGTCGTTCTCTATACGTATTTCGGGTTGCAATACGGCGCGGGGACGGCCGATCTGAGAACGGTGCAGGTCATCTCGGATACGTTGAAGGCGCATTACGCCATAGGTCCCCTCATGCTGGCGCCGCTCCTGTTCGTTCTGGTGATGTCTGGCATGAGAAAACCGAGTATCCCGGTGTTCGCTGGCGGGGTGCTTCTCGGCATGATTTGGGCGGTCGCGTTCCAGGACATGGAGCTCGCCGATGTCGTCAAGGCATCGATCAACGGGTTCGTGAGCAAGACCGGCAACGCCGACGTCGACAAGCTTCTGACGAGGGGCGGAGCCATGGATATGGCTGGCACTATCTTCCTCTGCATCGGAGCGGGCATGTTCGCGGGCGTGTTCGAGGCCACGGGGGTTCTTTCCCGGCTTATGGCGAGTCTCGTGCGGATCGTACGAAACGTGGGAACGCTTGTGACCGCGGTCGTGGCGACGGGAACAGCGCTGATGTTCGGCGGG
>CALFXN010000549.1 GCA_937957815.1 uncultured Synergistales bacterium | reverse complement strand
CTTCGATTCCCTTCTTCCCCTTCTGTTGGCGTGCGCCCGCGAATTCCTCGTCGGAGTCGTCCTCGGATTTCTGTCAGGGGCTCCGTTTTATGCGCTCCAGGTTGCGGGAGAACTCATCGGTACGACGATGGGGTTGTCGATGGTCAGCCTTCTCGATCCCCTGAGCGAGGAAGAAGTCGTCATCGTCGCGCAGCTCCAGTTCGCGGTGGGGCTGTGGTTCTTCTTTCACTGGAACGGACATATCCTCCTGACCCATGCGCTTGCGGAGAGCCTGAAGCTGCTTCCGCCGGGAGCGGTGAATTTTTTCGCGTCGGGCGACATGAATCTCGGCGCCTGGCTCCAGAGCGTCTTCAACCTCGGAGTCCGATTCGTGGTCCCCTATTACGGAGCGCTGCTTCTTGCCGACATCGGTCTTGGATTTCTCGCCCGAACGGTTCCGCAGATGAATATCTTCATTCTCGGTCTTCCTCTGAAAATGGGACTCGGGCTCTTTCTTCTGATGGTCGTCTTCCCGCTGACGGTCGACCTGATGGCGCCAATGATCGATGGCGTCTTCGAATCAGCGCTTCGGGGAATCACGGCATGGAGGTGACTCGTCGTCCGGCCGCGGGATTGTCCGATTCACCTCAAATTTCCGTCCGCACGATATCCGGGGTGCTTCAATATGATGGCGTTCTGCGACGCGCGCTCCCGGAGTTCCGGTTGCAGTTCTTCGCGCAGGAGCGCACGGAGCCGGCGACCCCGAGAAAACGCCGTCGGGAGCGCGAAGAGGGGCGTGTCGCGAAGAGCAACGATCTCGACGCGGCCGTGATCATCCTCGTGGGACTCTTCGTCGTCCTGGTCCTGGGAAACTGGATGAAGGACGGTCTTGTGGAGAATATCCGCTCGGTGATCCGGTATATGGGAGACCGTGCGTTCCATCAGAGCGACTGGGGAATGACGCTCGGACTCGAGTCTCTGAAACGGTTCCTCGTTATCTGGGGTCCGGTCGCGCTCGCGTCCGGGCTTTCGGCGTTCGCCGTCGTGGTGTCGCAGGTTGGCTTCGAACTGACGACCAAGCCGCTGACGCCCCGTTTCGACCGTCTCAACCCCGTGAGCGGCATGAAGAAGATTCTCTCCCTTCGCTCTATCGCCGAGATGGTGAAGGGGCTGTTCAAAGCTTCCCTTTTCGGGATCGTTCTCTACAGCGCCCTGAAAAACGAGACTGCGGGATTCATCGAGGCCATCCGATATCCGGTCGACTCGGGCATCGGCGTCATAGCGGACCGAGTCTGGGCGCTCTGCGCGAAGTTCGCGTTTCTGCTGCTTGTCATCGCGCTCTTCGACTATGTGTATCAGCGGTGGGAGTTCGAACGTTCCATCCGCATGAGCAAACAGGAGATCAAAGAAGAGTACAAGCAGATGGAAGGCGACCCGATGCTCAAGAGCAAAATACGGCAGAAGCAGCGGGAAATCGCGAGGAAGCGCATGATGGCAGCCGTCCCGAAGGCCGATGTCGTTATCACGAACCCGACGACGCTCGCCATTGCGCTTCAGTACGACAGGAAGGTCATGGAGGCCCCCGAAGTCGTCGCGAAGGGAAAGGGGTTTCTCGCAAGGAGGATCCGGGCGATCGCGGAAGAGAGCGGGGTCCCCGTGATCGAGAATGTTCCGCTGGCTCGCGCCCTGTACCGGGAACTTGAGATCGGCGATTCGATTCCCGAATCTCTCTATAAGGCCGTGGCGGAAGTTCTCGCCTTCGTCTACCGGATAAAACGGGCCGAAGGGACGCGGCGATCGGGGAATTCTCCGGTACAATACGGGCGGAGGGGATAATTCGTGGCACAGGCCAATACGACGACGTTCCGAAAGATGCTTCAGTATTCCGACCTCGGTATGGCCGCGCTTGTCGCGCTGATTGTCGGAATGATGATCGTCCCGCTGCCGACCGGGCTTCTGGACATTCTTCTGTCGCTCAACATCGCGCTCGGAGTCGTGGTGCTTCTCGCGACATTCTATGCCCACAGGGCCCTCGATCTCGCCGCTTTTCCCACGATTCTGCTCATCGTGACGCTGTTCCGGCTGGCACTGAACGTCTCGACGACGCGACTGATCCTGCTCCGCGGCGACGCGGGGCAGGTCATCAACGCCTTCGGCAATTTCGTCGTCGGAGGAAATTACGTCGTCGGCGCGGTCGTCTTCCTGATCCTTGTCATCATCCAGTTCATCGTCATCACGAAGGGCGCCGAACGTGTCGCCGAAGTCGCCGCCCGCTTCACCCTCGACGCCATGCCCGGCAAGCAGATGG
>CALFXN010000548.1 GCA_937957815.1 uncultured Synergistales bacterium | reverse complement strand
GATCCGCCACCGTTCGCTCCGTCGAAGGATCGCCTCGATTCGGCGCGGAGAGGGTACAAAGATCTGGCTCTTCGGGCCTTCCGGCTTCTGGCCCACGAAGGGACGCTCCTGTTCCTTTCGTGCAGCCACGCATACGGCCGCGACATGCTGCTCGACACGCTCGGCGAAGCGGCCCGCGACGCGAAACGTCGCATCCGGGTCGCAGCCGAGATCCATCAGCCCGCGGATCACCCGCGAGTTCCCAAAATTCCGGAAACGGACTATCTTAAGGGATTCCTCTGCGCGGTCGATCCGGCCTGACCGCTCCGCCCGGATCGACCGCCGCATCCCGGCAGGGTCGCGATTCCGAACCAGCACATTTTCGAACCCGAAAACCGGCTGAAAGACGCCTCCCTCTGACAGGAAGCATCTTTCAACCGGCCGGAGCCATCACGGGTGCGACGCAGTGAGCATCCTCCCGAGCTCCCGTGCGGCATTCATCGCCGACTCGTTCCGCGACGCGGAGACTGTCTCCGTGCAGGCCCCAACGACACCCACACAGTCCATCGCGAGGTAGAGGCAGATATCCCTGAACGCGGCCTCGGTTCCTTCCGGACCGAGATTCGGGAGCGCTCCGCCGTACGTCATCACGAGCGCAGCCCGCTTTCCCTTCATCGCCCTTTCGTAGTCGAGAGCGAAGAACCGGTCCCAGAGCAGTTTCATCTGAGCGCTCACCGACCACCAGTAGATCGGCGTCGCGAAGAGAAACGCATCGGCCCCCATGACACCCTCGCAGATCGCATCCATGTCGTCCCGGATCACGCACCCGGACGCGCCCGGGGCCTTGCACGCGTAGCACGACGTGCATGGGGCGATCTTTTTGCCATGAAGCATAATCTCCGTGACATCGGCTCCGGCCTCCCGGGCCGCCTTCACGACTTCGGCGAACAGGGCCGCCGTGTTTCCGTCCGCTCTCGGACTTCCCTGAAACGCGAGAATCCGCATGATGCCACTCCTTTCGTGTCTCTGCCAGCTTCGGGCGGTATGATGTTCCAGTCGGATACGTATGGTATCGCATAACGCCGCACGAAGCCAGTCCATGCCCCTTCGCGCCATTCGGGACCGGCGTCATTTGAAGAAAGGATCGAAGAACCCGACTGAAAAAAGAAGACTCTTCGACTATAATAGTCACGTCATTCACCTTGGTTCACAGGGAGGGAGAAAACCCATGAAGAAAAGAATCGTCCTCGGAGCCGCGGTTCTCCTGCTCGCGCTGGCGGGAAGCGCTTCCGCAGAGAAGCTGTTCGAATTCAGCGGCACGGTCGAGGGACACACGAGAGGGGTCACCCTGTTCCGTCATCTCGTGGAGCTTCTGAATCCGGAATCCATGGAGATGATCATCGACCAGGAACCCGACAACAGCGGAAAGTTGCGTCACATCTATCTGGACGTTCGCGGGGCAGTGATCGACGACGTCCGCATCGAGAATCTGAAGTCCGAGGCGACGTTCGCGGAACTCAACCCGATCAGGGACTGGGCGGCGAAAAAGACGCGCCCGCTGGAGGTCCGGGGGGCGGCGAGCGCCACGTTCGAAGGAACCATCCTCGAAGAGGACGTGAACGCCCTCGTCCGGAAGTATCTCGATCTCCACACGAACAGCAAGTGGCGTCACATCACGCTCGACTTCCGGAAGGACAGCCTCTTCGTGAAGGGGTACTACCACCAGGATTCTCCATGGTCCGACCTCGCGATCGAGGTGACGAGCGGGCTCGAGGTCAAAGGCGGCAAGGAGCTCTGGTTGAAGGACTACAGGCTCGTGATCAATACGGCCGAGAAGACCGACCTCATCCACGAGGAGATCCGGAAGGTGCAGCCGCTGTTCAGCCTTCGAGGCTTCACGTTCCCCGTATCCATCGACTCGTTCCGGATCACCCCGGACTCGATCACATTCTCGACGCTCACCAAGCCCAAACCGTTTACGGGAAGGACATACCGCTTTACCCGCTGACGCGGCGACCGGAAAAACGGATCCCGCACCCCGCAGAAACCGAGCCATCCGGCGATTCCGATCGCAGGACGGCTCGGTTCGTTTCCCGCCTTCGAGCTATTGTTTCCGCTACCGCGCGGCGATCTCCGCGATCCGGACGGCCAGCGTGGCGAAACTTCCCCTTGGAAGCGTAAAATGCGCCAGGATCTTCCATCGCCCGCCGTAACGTTCGTCGGGAACGCGTTCGTATCTCATCTCATCCGGTACGACGAGCGCGGCACGAAGCGACGACGCGAAGTACGACTGCGTGATTTCCGGAACATGGAACTGCGAGCGCCGAACCTTTCGCGAGTACAGGATCCCATCGATCGCCCGGCGGACATCGGCAGGCATGTCTGGGAGTTCGCTCGAGACCGTCGGAATGTCGATCTCCCAGATTCTTTCCGATCCCGCCCGCCACTCCCCGGGCGTCCAGAGTCGGAGGCTCTGCCCGGCAGGTCCGTTCCACGGGATCCCGGCATCGCCGATGAGCGCGGAAAGCGTCTGATTCCAGATGAAGCTCTGGTACGCCGAGAGGAACATTCCCATCGTCTCTCTCGGGATCTCCCTGAGCGCCGCGACATACCCCCTGTCGCGCGCCGTCGTGACAATCGCACGGAGTTCCGGTTCCGTACAGAGCGGAATGACGGCCCCGAAATCTCCCCACTTCGCCCTGATTTCGAGCTTTCGCCGTCTGAGGTGCGGCGGCGCGTCGGGGTGAATCGCGGTCGCATACCGCCTGAGAGCGAGGTCGAAACGGCGCTTCACGAGGAGCTCCGCGAGAAACGGACCTCCGTCGGCCACCTCTCCGAACCGCTGCTCGTCGAAATAGTTCGGGAATCCCAGTCCGCCTGTCAGGTCGAGCCCGCGTCCGACCCGGGCGGCTTCCTCTTCGCCCATGTCCCGCAGGACGATATCGAACCGGTTCCCCGCGATGAGCGACGGAGAGGCGGGAATGGCGCTCCAGCCGACCTGCTCGACGCGGAGTTCCTCTTCGTCGAGCGTGATGTCGAAAGCGGCCGGAACGGTCACGTACTGGGCAGTGATTCCCTGCCGGTCCTTTCGTCCGCAGACGCGAACCTCCGAAAGCGGCGCGTTCCCGGCCGCGGCCGCCGTCCGCACGGCGTCCAGCGTGTTCCGGGAACGCTTCGTCATCCTGTAGACCCGGTAGCGCGAGGGTGACGGGGAAATCGGAAGATCCGTCAGCTCCTCGACACGGAAATCCTCGGGAGATGCCTTGATCCGCACTATTTCGCGGCCACCGGAGCGAGAGCGGCGAGAGCGGCGAGGTCCATGCCCGTGACGACCGCCTTGACCTCGTCGACGCTCATCTTCTCACCCGTGGCGCCGAGCCATGCGGTGTTCCCGAG
>CALFXN010000547.1 GCA_937957815.1 uncultured Synergistales bacterium | reverse complement strand
GACCTCCCCGGCAACGTCCGCCTGATCTTCCAGCCCGCCGAAGAGCACGGACTCAAACCCGGCGCGAAGATCATGATCGAAGAGGGGGCGCTCGACGGCGTGTCCGCGATCGCGGGAATCCACGTCTGGTCGCTTACGGAGACGGGAAAGATCGTCTACCGAAGCGGTCCGTTCATGGCGGCGGCGGACGGCTTCGAGCTGACGATCCGGGGCAAGGGCGGCCACGGATCCGCGCCGGAACTCTGCCATGATCCCGTCATCCCCGCGGCGCAGATCGTGAACGCGATCCAGACGATCGTCACGCGCGAGATCTGCCCGCGCGAGACGGCCGTCATCAGCATCGGCAAGTTCCAGTCGAACTCGAACGCGTTCAACATCATCCCCGAGACCGTGTTCATGAACGGCACGATCCGGACGTTCAATCCGAAGGTCCAGGACCATATCGAAGCGGCGATGAACCGGATCGCGGAGGCACACTGCGCGGCTGCCCGCTGCACGGCCGAGCTCAAGTACACGCGCTTCATCCCTGCCACGATCAACGACGCCGCGATGACCTCCCTCCTGACGGGCGCGGCCAGGGAACTTCTCGGCGACGGGAACGTCGTCGAAACGGAACTCATCATGGGATCCGAGGATTACAGCTTCTTCCTCCAGAAGATCCCGGGAACCTACTTCAATCTCGGAACGCGGAACGCCACGAAGGGGACGGACAAATCGCACCATTCGCCGGTCTTCAACCTCGACGAGGATGCGCTCCCGACCGGAGTGGCCCTCATGTCCGCGTTCGCGTGGAAGTACCTGTCGAGCGCCTGCTGACCGAAACGGCGATATCGCGGCGCGAAGCGGGAGAAGGGTGATTCGGCCCTTCCCCCGTTTCATGTCTTCATGTCGGCGCGTTCCGGAATGCCTTCGCGTAGACTCCCGGCGGCGTTCCGCTGCGCCCCGGGGCGACCGAACGCGCCGCAGTCGCAAGCGCGGCCGGGTCGACGTAGAGCATCCGGTACCGCCATTCGGTTTGGTTCGTCCCGTGTCCCGTATGCGCCTCGCCGGGCATGACGAGCGTGGCATTCCCGGCCGCCGCGGTCTCGGTCGTTTCCCGGTAGCGGAAATTCAGACCTCCCCGTTCGACGACTCCAAAGCCGAACGTGTCGTGACTGTGCAGCGAGAACGACTGACTGACGTACGTTGCCAGCAGAATGTCCGCTGCGGGCAGCGCTGCGTTGCGCCACAGACGGACGGACTCGCCGCCTTCCCGATTGTCGAGCGTTTCCGTCATCGTATCCTCCCGGGGGAATATTCGCAGGCGCCCCGACGAATGTGATCTTCTGCAATATCGTACAAGCCGGACGCCCAAAGCGCATCCTACAATCGGCCGAAAAGGAAGGGGCGATGCAACGATGATTCAGACGAAAACGAACGACATTCTGCAAACGGGGACGCGCTGGAAGAACGCGAACGCCGGAACGTCGGCCGGAATCCTGGTCGTCCGGAACGCGCCGAACGGACCGGTCGGCGCGTCGATGGAGGCCTTTCGCGCGGAGACGGAGGAATCCCTTCGGGCGCGCTTCGGCTCCATGGACCGAGCGGCGCTCCGGGAACTGCCGGTCTACCGGGAGTATGCGGCGTATTACCGGCGGTTCGACAAGACGTATCACGTCCTCATGCAGCTCGAGTCGATCGCGCTCAAGGGGAAGCGCATCCCGAAGGTGTCGAACCTCGTCACCGCGATGTTCGCGGCAGAGCTGTCGAGCGGCGTCCTCACGGCCGGACACGACCTCGACAGACTCGCGCTTCCGCTCGAGGCCTCGCTCGCGACGCCGGATGAGGCGTATGCGCTTCTCGGGAAGGGAACGCTCCAGAAGATGAAGGAGGGGGACCTTCGCGTGGCGGACGGCCGGGGTCTCATCGGGAGTATCCTGTATGGTCCCAACGATCGCTCTCCCATCGGCCCCGATACGAGGAACGTTCTCTATCTCGTCTACGGCGTTCCCGGCGTGTCGCGGGACGCCATCCGGGAGCACCTCGAAGGTCTTGGACATCGCGTTGCGTCGCTCTCCTCCGGTGCGACGACGGAAGGCCCGGAAATCGTCACGGCCGGATAGACGGACGTGAGGAGTCCCGCGAAGGAGCTCCCCGCGTCCGCGTGTTTCAGGAGGCGAGCGCCCGTTCGACGGCCGCCTCGGCGTGAAGCCGCGTCGTGTCCATGACCGGAAGCGCCGTATGCTCCCGATGGATCAGGAGCGGAAGCTCCGTGCAGCCGAGGACGATGCCCTGCGCGCCCCGTGAGGCGAGTCCGTCCATGATCCGGAGGACCGTCGAGCGAGATTCGTCGCGGATGATCCCGCGGCACAGTTCGTCGAAGATGATCCGGTCGACCGTCTCCATGTCGTCGTCGCCCGGAACGAGGACGTCGAGCCCGAAACGCTCCCTCATGCGCCCGGAATAGGTGTCCGACCGCATGAGATATTTCGTCCCGAGAAGCCCCACGCGCGAGAAGCCGAGCCGTTTCGACCCGAGCGACGCCGCGTCTGCGATGTGGAGCACCGGAAGCCCCGTCTCCTTTTCGAGGGCGTCCGCGTAGCGGTGGAGCGTGTTCGAGCAGATCAGCAGGAACGACGCGCCGCCGCGCGCGACCGAGTGTCCCGCGTTCAGCATGATCTCCCCGAGGTCGTCCCACCTTCCCTCTTTGAGCATCGCGGCGACGGGTGCGAAGTCGAGCGAGTGGAGGAGGCACGCCGAGGAACTCAGACCTCCGAGTCTGCGCACGGTCGTCTCGTTGAGAATCCGGTAGTATTCGATCGTCGACTCCCAGCTCGTGCCGCCGATCAGACCGATGAGCTTCATCGCAGCGCACCCGTCTCCATCGTTCCGTCGAGGACCGTCACGGTCGGCCCGCCGACGCGGACCTCCACGATTGCTCCGTTCCTCAGGCCGACGATCGTCGAGACGCGGCCCGGGCGTTCCGCGCCGTATCCGGCTTCGGCGCTCATCCGGATCGTGTCCGAGAGCGGAACGAGCGCGTGCTTCACGACGTACGCGGAGACGCAGCCGTTGCACGTGCCGCACACGGGATCCTCGTCGATCCCGACGGCGGGCGCGAACGACCGGATGTGGTAGGCCGACTCCGGATGCTTCGTCTCGAGCGAAAAGACCGAGTACCCGATGTAATTCCCTTCGCGGCTCGCCTTCGCGATCGCCGGGAAATCGGGCGCGAGGGTGGAGAGCGTCGATAACGACTTCAGGCCGAACGTCAGCCAGGGCAGCCCGGTCGAGACGACGGATACCGGCGCGTCGAGAATATCGTCCTCCGTCACGCGAAGGAGCGCCGCGACTTCGGCGCGCGACGATGCCTCCCGGAAGGTCGGAAGGGCCTGATTCATCATGAAGACGGGACGCGGTCCCTCTCTGCGGACCTCGACCGGAAGGACGCCCGCGAGCGTCTCCTGCGTGAAGGTCGTCCGGTCCTTCGCGAGACGCCTCTCCTCCTCGAGCGCGGCGAACGTCCCGCTCGTCGCGTGGCCGCAGAGTTCGACCTCCCTGCGCGGCGTGAAGAACCTGACGCGGAAGTCCGCGACGTCCGACGGCGTCACGAACGCCGTCTCCGACAGGTTCATCTCCCGCGCGATCCGGAGCATCGTCGCGTCGTCGAGCCCCTCCGCGTTCAGGACGACCCCAGCGGGGTTCCCTCCGAACGGCTCTTCCGAAAACGCGTCCACCTGTTTGATCGCAATTCTCATGTCACGCACCCCTTTCCCGTTTCGATGTCGCCGCCCGGTTTTCCGGGGCGGCGCTCAGATCACCGGCCGAACCGCCTCGCGTTCCTGCGCGGGAACGTCGCCGGAACACTCGCGGACGGCGTCCGTGAGGCAACGGATTCCCTCCCGGATTCTGTCCTCGGGCTCTGCCGCGAAGCAGAGTCGCATGTGCGACCCCCCCTGGATTCCGTCGGCGAAGAAGGCGTTCCCCGGAAGATAGGAGACGCCCCGCCGCGCCGCGGCGGCCGGAAGCCGCGAGACGTCGACCGACGGGGGCACCCGCGCCCAGACGTAGTACCCGCCTGCGGGGGAATTCCAGTTCATGCCCGGAGGCGCCGATTCCGCAAGCGTCCGGATCATGATGCCGCGCCGGGCGGCGTAGCGTTCGCGAACGCTACGAAGGTGCGCTTCGTAGTGCCCCTCGCGCAGCATCCTGTCGAGAAGGAACTGAGCCGGTGTGTTCGTATGAAGGTCCGTATACTGCTTCATGCGGCAGAAGGCATCGAGGACGCGCCTCGGGGCGACGATCCAGCCGATGCGCGTCCCGAGGAAGAGCGTCTTCGAAAACGAGCCGAGAGACAGGACGTACCCCGACGGATCGGTCGCGAAGAGCGACGGGGGTGGTGTCGCGTCGTACGCGAGATCGGAGTAGGGGTCGTCCTCGAGAATCGGAATCCGGTGGCGCCACGCGAGCTGGAGGAGTTCCAGGCGCCGTTCCGCGGACATCGTGACGCCCGTCGGGTTCTGGCAGGTCGGCAACGTGTAGATCAGCCGCGGGCGGAAACGCTGCAGCACGATGTCGAGGATGTCTGTCCGGATGCCCTTCTCGTCGACCGGAACGCCGACGACGCGGGCCCCGGAGCTCCGGAAGATTCTGAGTGCCCCGAAGAACGTAGGATCCTCGACGACGACCGTGTCGCCGGGGCAGACGAGATCGGAAGAGCACACGTCTGAACTCCAGTCACGTGGCCTTATCTC
>CALFXN010000546.1 GCA_937957815.1 uncultured Synergistales bacterium | reverse complement strand
CATAGGCGGAGGCACGCAGACCGGCGTGCCTTCCGAGGATCCGATCGCGGCGATCTCGAAGGCGATGGATTCCGTCGGACTCAAGGACAACCTCGTGCAGCTCTCGCAGACGTCGAAAGGAGCGTCCGTCCAGTTCGACAGGGTCTACGCGGAGCAGTTCGCGACGTTCATCCAGGAAATACGGAAGAAAGGCCTCAAGTTTCTCTCGGCCGAGATGAAGGTCTTTCCGGTCGGCAAGGAGCGTCTTTTTTCGGTTTCCTTCATTATCGGAGGGAAATCATGAGACGCGTCCTGTTTTTTTCCTCGGTCTTCCTGGCCTTTCTCTGCGTTCTTGTCGTTTCCTCGCTGGCGTTCTTTCCTTGGGAACAGGCGGGGGAGTACGGGATGGGGATCCTCTCGAAATCCCTCGCGCAACGGGGATTCCCGCTTTCGTTCGACCGCGTCGAGGCGCGGGGGCGGTTCTTTCCCGATTTCGTCGTCACGAACGTCGTCCTCGGAAATATGCTGGGAGGAATCAGAGTCAGGGAGCTTGTCCTGACACCGAGGGCCCTTCAGTCCGCCGTGAATCTCGGCGCGTCGGCGGAACTTTCGTTCCGCGACGCGGAGATCACTTTCGGAAAGGACGGCCGCGCCGCAATTTCGGGAGGAACCGTATGGTTTCTTCTGGGACGGAAAAGCGCGAGAATCGACGTGATCGAAACCCGTGGCGACATCAAGGTTCGTGGACGCATCGTGGTCGATCCTCCGAACCGGCGCATTAGCGGCGCAAACGTCGAGCTCGGGGTCGCCGACGCCCTGGACGCGAAACTCGGAGCGCTGAAGGGAATCCTTCCTCTCGACAGGGAGAAGAAGGGGCTCTGGCGATGGAAACAGGGGGAGGTGTCGTAGTGCCCCGATTCGAGGAGCTGCTCGGAAACGCGCGCAACACGTTGCGCCGGGGTGCGGGCTCACACCTGCCGGACGCCGTCGTCCGTTTCGCGGAGAAAATCGTTCCGTTCGTGGGCGCGGTATGCCTTGGCGCGATCCTCGGCTATTTTCTCATGAGATCCCTGGGGATGTATCTCACCGATCTGAACTTCGCCCTGCGGGCGACGG
>CALFXN010000545.1 GCA_937957815.1 uncultured Synergistales bacterium | reverse complement strand
GATGAGCTTCGCGAGCCACGTCATTCCGAGGCCCTTTTCGACGTAGTACATCGGGCCGCCGAGCGTCGTCCCGTCGGGGTTGACGTTCCGGTAGTGAACCGCCAGCGTGACTTCGACGACCTTCGAGATCATTCCAAGCAGCGCGAAGAGCCACATCCAGAAGATCGCGCCCGGCCCGCCCACGGCGATCGCCGTCGCGACCCCGGCGACGTTGCCCATGCCGACGGTGCTCGCGAGCGCGGTCGTCGCCGCCTGGAAGGGAGACATGCCGCCCTTTCCCCTTCCCTTGTCCCACATCTTGCCCAAGGTGTTCCGCATGATCGTTCCGAACCCGATAAACTGGAAGAATCCCGTCCGAAGAGTGAACGTTACGGCCACGACCGCGATGAGGGCGAGCGTCCACGGCCCCCAGAGCAGATCCGCTGTTTTCCCCGCCATATCAAGAATTGCGTCCACTTCTATTCCCCCTTGTCGAACTCATGAATGAAAAAACCTTTCGGTCCGTCGTCGCCATTTCGGAAACATACGCAGGGAGTCCGTTTCACCCCCTCCAACGAACGCAGTCTCCGTGCTATCCCCGCCGCATCGGGAGGAAGCGGCCGAGTCCCTCCGGCGCGAGGATCGCCCCGTCGCGGTACACGACCTGCCCGCGCAGGATCGTTTCCGCGACGCGGCCCGTGAAGGTTTCACCCGTATGAGGACTCGCGGGGTTGAGATAGAAGAGGTCGTTTTCGCGCAAGATCCACGAGACGTCCGGATCGACGATCGCGAAGTCCGCGTCGAGCCCCGGTTCGATCCGCCCCTTGCGGTCCGCGACTCCGAAAAGCTCCGACGGACGCGACGCGCACAGCTCCGCGAGGCGCTCCCACGTAAGTCCGCGGGGCCGTCCCTGCGTCAGGAGAACCGGCAGCATCGTCTGAAGCCCCGTGCATCCCTCCGCGACGGTCCAGAAGTCATCTTCCCGCCCGGTCTTCCGAGCCGCGGGATGCGGCGAGTGGTCGGTCGCCACGATATCGACCGTACCGTCGAGAACGTATCCCCACATCGCGTCCACAGTCTCGCGGGACCGCACCGGAGGATCGCACTTGGCGAACGCGCCGACGCGGACGAGATCGTCTTCCGTCAGTCCGAGGTACTGCGGGCAGGTCTCGCAGGTGACGTTCGTCACGCCGCGCCCCCGCGCCTCCCGGATGAACCTGGCTCCGGAGGCCACGCTCATGTGGCACACGTGGACAGCGCACTCCGGCGCCTGCTCCGCGAGAAAGAGCAGCCGATGGACCGCCTCGAGTTCCGAGTATTCCGGATGCGAGTCGATGAACGCGCGGACATCCTTCCGGCCCTCGCCACGAAAGCGGTCGACGAGTTCCTGGATGAGCGTGTTGTTCTCCGCGTGGACGCAGACCACGCCGCCGAGTTCCCCGACCTTTCGCATCCCCCGGAGCAGCGTCCCGTCGTCGGTCATCGGATACTTCGAACAGCGGCACATGAACGCCTTGAACGCCTGCGCCCCGGCGCGGAACGTCGGCTCGATATCGTCGAAACGCCCCGGCAGGACGCCGCTGTAGAGCGCGAAATCCACGACGCACTGTTCGGACGCCGACGCCTTCTTGTCTTCGAGCGCCCGGACCGTCACCGTGCTCGGCTCGGAGAGCGGCATTTCCACGATCGTCGTAATACCGCCCGCGACCGCCGCTTTCGATGCGCACGCGAACGACTCCCTGTCCGGCGTGCCGTGCCCCGCATGGACGTGCCCGTCCACAAGACCGGGCAGCACCACGCGTCCCGTCGCGTCGATCACGGTATTTCCCTTGAGTTCCCGTCCCGGAGCCGCGACTTCGACGATTTTTCCGTCGAGGACTCCCACGGAAACCCGCCGCGCCCCTCCGGGCAGCACCACGAGCCCCTTCTCTCTGGCCAGATCCAGCATGTTCGATTTGCCCCCTCACGATGCGGATTGTGCGTATGCGAAAAGAGCGGGAATCGCTCTCCGGTCGTGACCGGAAGGACCCCGCCCTGCGTCACCGTTCGATAAACAGCGCCAGATCCGGACAGCTGGCTTCGCAACGGCCGCATCCGACGCACTTTGATTCGTCCGGCGCTACGACGAACGCATATCCCTTTTTGTTCGTCTCCGCGCCGATCCGGAAAACTCCGGCCGGGCAAAACGCGACGCAGAGCCCGCACCCCTTGCAGACCTCCCGGTCGACATGAACTTTCATCCGGACGTCACCTCATCTTCCCGATGGTTTCGACGACCTCAGCGGGCGTCCGGGCGATCGTGACGCCGGCTTCGGTCAGACGCCGCATCTTCGCCTCGGCGGTCCCCTTCGATCCGGTGACGATCGCCCCGGCGTGCCCCAGAGAACGCCCCTTCGGCGCCGAACGGCCGACGATCAGCGCGACGACGGGCTTCTCGACGCATTGCCCGATGTATTCCGCCGCGTCGTCCTCCATCGATCCGCCGATCTCGCCGAGAAGAAGGATGACCCGTGTCTCGGGGTCGTCGTTGAAAAGAGCGATCACCTCCCGCTGCGTCGTCCCCCAGAGCGGACCTCCGCCAAGCGCGACGACCGTCGATTGCCCGATCCCGGCGTCCGTGAGCGTTTTGCCGATTTCGTAGGAAAGCGCGCCGCTTTTCGATACGACGCCGACATCCCCGGGCGCGAACATCCGGGCCGGATGCGCGCCGACCTTGCTCTTTCCGGGCGAGATGATTCCAGCGGTCCCCGGTCCGACGACGCGCGTTCCGCGTTCTTTCGCGTAGGCAAGACTCCTCGTCGCGTCGTGCAGCGGAATGCCCTCCATCGTGAGCACGAGAAGCTCCACTCCGGCGTCCACGGATTCCCGCGCCGCGTCCCACGCGAACATCGGCGGAACGAAACTGATCAGCGCGTTCGCGCCATGTTCCCTGACGGCGTCTCCGACGAAGTCGTAGACGGGCACGCCCTCGACGGTTCGCCCCCCTTTGCCGGGAGTGACCCCGGCGACGACGTTCGTCCCGTAGTCGATCATGACCTTCGTCTGGAGAAGCCCCGAGGTTCCCGTGATCCCCTGGACGACCAGACGCGTGTTCCCGTCGATCAGAATCGCCATTCCCTATGCCCTCCCCGCACGTTCCACGGCTTCCCTGGCCGATGCCTGCAAATCGTCGCGCGTTTCGAGCCCCGCCTCCGCCATGATCCGGCGTCCTTCGGCCTCTTTCGTTCCGCACAGGCGAACCACGAACGGCGCGTGCTCCTGGTGCTCCCCGTGATACCTCGCGATTCCCTCCGCCATTTCGTCCATCCGCACGAAGCCGCCGATCAGGACGATCAACAGGCTGCGCACGCCCGGCGCGGACAGGACCCGATCGATCG
>CALFXN010000544.1 GCA_937957815.1 uncultured Synergistales bacterium | reverse complement strand
CCACCGAGATCTACACTCTTTCCCTACACGACGCTCTTCCGATCTGGTCGGCGAGATCGTCGGACAGTTTCTCGCGATCGAATGGCGATCGAAAGAACCCGTCTCGAACATCGTCTTCATGGGAATGGGCGAACCCCTTCTCAACGAAGATGCTGTCCTGAAATCCATCCGAATCCTGCATCACCCGAAGATGCGGAACCTCGGCGCCCGCCACATCACGATCTCGACGTCCGGCATCGTCCCCGGTATCAGGAACCTCGCCGACTCGGGGCTCCCGATCCGCCTTTCGGTCTCCATCCACGCTCCGAACGACCAGCTCAGGACGAAGCTCATGCCCGTCAACAAACGCTACCCCCTTCCGCAGCTCATGGACGCTCTCCGGTATTACCAGGAGAAGACGGGAGAGCGCATCACGGTCGAATACGTCACGATCGACGGCGTCAACGACGATCCGAGCCTCGCTTACGAGCTCGCGGCCCTCTTCTCGGGAATGTCCGCCTACGTGAACCTCATCCCCTGCAATTCGACGGATTCCGCGTTCGCGCGTTCTCCCCTGGAGAGCCTCAAGGCGTTCGGAGCCGCCCTCGCGGAGTGCGGCCTCGAGTACGAAGTCCGCAGGGAAAAGGGATCCGACATCGACGCCGCGTGCGGTCAGCTCAGAAACAGGACGCAGTCGTAGCGCCCCGGCCCCGAAAAAGCGAAAGGGCCTTTCCGGTCGTTTTCCGGAAAGGCCCTTTTTAGCGTGCGTGTCCGTTTGCGTCAGATCCTGCCGGAAGCCACGTCCAGGGTGTTCTGCAGCAGCATCGCGATCGTCATCGGACCGACGCCGCCCGGAACCGGCGTGATCCACGACGCCTTTTCCGCGACGGTTTCGTAATCGACGTCGCCGACAAGTCCTTCGTCGAGACGGTTGATGCCGACGTCGATCACGACGGCCCCTTCCCTGACCATGTCGGCCGTGACGAAGCGCGGCCGGCCGACGGCGGCGACGATGATGTCGGCGTGCCGCAGGTGCTGCGCGATGTTCTTCGTCCTGCTGTGACACACCGTGACGGTCGCGTTCTTCGAAAGCAGCATCAGGGAGACGGGCTTTCCGACGATATTGCTCCGCCCGACGACGACCGCCTCCCTGCCTTCGAGTGAGATTCCCGTCTCGGCGATGAGGTGCATGACGCCCTTCGGCGTACAGGGTTCGATGCAGGGCAGTCCCGCAAGCAGTTTGCCGGCGTTGATCGGGTGGAATCCGTCGACGTCCTTCTCCGGACGGATCGCCGAGATCACCGTATCCGGATCGATCTGTGGCGGCAACGGCAGCTGGACGAGAATGCCGTGAACCGAAGGATCCCTGTTCAGTCCGTCGACGAGTTCGAGGAGCTCATGTTGCGACGTCGATGCCGGAAGACGATGCAGAAAAGATGCGAATCCCGCGGAGAGACAAGCCTTTTCCTTTTGCCCGACGTAGACCTTGGACGCCGGGTTCTCGCCCACGAGGACGACCGCAAGCCCGGGGACAATCCCCCGCGCCTTCAGCCGTTCGACTTCCGCCCTGACCCGTTCCCGGATCGAAGCGGATATCGCCTTCCCGTCGAGAATTTGTGCGCTCAATACAAACACCTTCCTTTTCTCATAAAGAAGCTCTCACCCCGGGGCGTCCGCTTCCCCTCGGCTCCGTCTCGGGATAGGCGACCGCCTCGGCTTCTTTGCTCGCTTCGCTCGCAGATCGCCGGGCGTCTGCCTAGAACAGTCCGCTGATCTGCCCCTTCTCGTCGATGTCGATCGAGAGGGCGGCGGGTTTTTTCGGCAGTCCGGGCATCGTCATGATCGCCCCTGTGATCGGGATAAGGAACCCGGCTCCCGCCGAGAGGCGCACTTCGCGCACCGTGATCGTGAATCCCGACGGACGGCCGAGCTTCGCCGGATCGTCGGAAAGCGAGTACTGCGTCTTCGCCATGCAGATGAGCAGGGTGTCCTTTCCAAGTTCGTGAATCATCTGAAGATCCTTTTCCGCCTGATCCGTGTACGTCACGCCGTCCGCACCGTAGATCTCCCTCGCGATCGCTTGGATCTTCTGCTTCGGCGAAAGTTCCGCGTCGTAGAGGTGCGTGAACTTCGACGGTTTTTCGCACGCTTCGATGACCTTTTTCGCGAGATCGACGCCTCCCTCGCCGCCCTTCTCCCAGACCTCGGAGAGTGCGACCGACGCACCGAGCGCGTTGCACTTCTTCTCGATGAGGTCGAGTTCCGCCTTCGTGTCCGTCGGGAAGCGGTTGATCGCGACGACTGCGGGCAGACCGAAACGGGAGATGTTCTCGATGTGTTTCTCGAGATTGGTCATCCCCTTTTCGAGCGCTGCGAGATCTTCGACCGTGAGCTCGTTCTTCTTGCGGCCTCCGTGCATCTTGAGCGCGCGAACCGTCGCGACGATGACGACTGCCGACGGGGTCAGTCCCGCGAGACGGCACTTGATGTCGAGGAACTTCTCAGCCCCGAGATCGGCGCCGAATCCCGCCTCCGTGATGAAGTAATCGGAGGTCTTGAGACCGAGCCGCGTCGCCTGAATGCTGTTGCAGCCGTGGGCTATGTTTGCGAACGGCCCGCCGTGGATGAACGAGGGAACGCCCTCCAGCGTCTGGACGAGGTTCGGCTTGATGGCGTCCTTGAGAAGCAGCGCCATGGACCCGGCGGCCCCGATGTCGCCGGCCGTGACGGGTTTCCCGTCGTAGGTGAACCCGATGACGATCTTGCGGATGCGTTCCTTGAGGTCCATGAGGTCGAGCGAGAGACACAGGATCGCCATGACCTCGGAGGCCACCGTGATGTCGAATCCGCTTTCCCTCGGAATTCCGTCGGCCTTGCCGCCGAGTCCGAGGACGATGTGCCGCAGCGCCCGCTCGTTGAGGTCCATGACTCGCCGCCACGTAATCCTCCGCGGGTCGAGATTCAGCTCGTTCCCCTGGTGCAGGTGGTTGTCGATCATCGCGGAAAGCAGGTTGTGCGCGGTCGTGATCGCGTGAAGATCGCCCGTGAAATGAAGGTTGATGTCCTCCATCGGAACGACCTGGGAATACCCGCCTCCGGCCGCTCCTCCCTTGACGCCGAAACTCGGACCGAGCGACGGTTCGCGGATCGCGAGCGACGCGCTCTTTCCGATGTGGACAAGCGCCTGCGCAAGCCCGACCGTCGTCGTCGTCTTGCCCTCTCCCGCGGGAGTTGGCGTGATGGCGGTCACGAGGACGAGCTTCCCGTCCTTTCGGTCTTTCACGCGCTCCCAAGCGGAGGGCATGACTTTCGCTTTGTATTTACCGTAGAGCTCGAGTTCCTCTTCGTCGATGCCGAGCTTTTTCGCGATGTCGACGATCGGTTCCATCTTCGAAGACTGTGCGATTTCGATGTCGCTGGGTACTGGAATCCGCTTTTCCATAAACACACTTCCTCCTCTGGCTCTGGTTTCGCACACTCCGCACATTGACGGGCGGGGTGATTGGCAAAAACTATGGCATCTATCAGTCCTATCGCGGCAGGAAACGACCACGCCCCTTTGCGCCCGTATATTCTCCGTCCTCGACGATCACTTCGCCGCGGGAGATGGTCATTCGGTTCTTCCCCCGGATCGTCCACCCCTGATACGGAGAGAAATCAGTCTTCATGTGAAGATCCTTCGCGAACAGGCGCCACTCGACAGACGGATCGAAGATCGCGAGGTCCGCGTCCGCTCCCGGAAGGATGGCCCCCTTTCTCGGATACAGGCCGTAGAGGCGCGCGGCGTTCTCGGAACAGACGCACGCCATATCGGACAACGTCAGGGTACCCCGGTCGACCCCTTCGGAATACACGAGCGACATCATGGTCTCGACGCCCGGCAGTCCGTACGGAAGGTCCGCAAACGATCCCTTCCACGTCTTCTGTTCCTTCGTGAAGGGACAATGGTCCGTGGCGACGAAGTCGATTTCCCTGTCGGCGAGCGCGTTCCAGAGGGCGTCCTGGTCTTCCTGCGTCCGGAGCGCGGGTGCCGCCGAGAAGAGATGTCCCTCGGGACGGTCGTAAGCGTCCTTCGCGAGCAGAAGGTACTGCGGACAGGTCTCGGCCGTCATGTCGGCTCCATCGTCGCGCGCCCGGCGAACTTCGTCGAGCCCCATACGGGAACTCACGTGGACGATGTGGACCCGGACTCCCGTGTACCACGCAAGCCAGGCGATCGACGATATTGCGGCCGCCTCGCAGAAATCCGGGCGGGAGAGCGGAAGTCCGGATATCTTCGCCTTGTCTCCGGCGCTCATCTCCGACTGGATCGTCCGGATCATGCTCTCGTCCTCCGCATGAACGAGAGCGACTCCGTCGAGTCCGGCGATCGTGTCGAAGGCGCGCAACAGGGCGCCGTTCTCCGAACGTCTTCCGGACGACTCGTAGGTCGTGTAGAACTTGAAGCTCCGGATGCCCGTTTCGACCGCTTCGCGAATCTGCGCGGGCCGTTTCGCGCTCCACCCGACGACTTCCGCGTGAAGCGCGTAGTCGACGACGGAAGACGACGCGTCGGACAGTCGCCTCCGGATGTCTTCCGTCAGGGAACTCCCGGCGCTTCCGACGGTGAAATCCATGATCGTTCCGATACCGCCGCAGGCGGCGGCGATCGTTCCCGACTCGAAATCGTCGCTCGAACACAAAGAGCCGACGGGCAGTGCCATGTGCGTGTGCGGGTCAGATCGGAAGAGCACACGTCTGAACTCCAGTCACGTGGCCTTAT
>CALFXN010000543.1 GCA_937957815.1 uncultured Synergistales bacterium | reverse complement strand
GAGCGTGTGCGAACGCCTGACAGAAACCGGAAGTGAAGTAGAGTCGGTCTCCAGACCTGGAGAAAAGCTCTCGAACATCAGGGTCGCAAGAATCCGTGAGATCGAAGTTCATCCGACGAAATCCTCGCTTTTCGTGGCGACGCTCGACCTCGGAGGAACGGAAGCGCAATGTGTCACCGCGGCGACAAATCTCTCGCGCGGTGACGTCATCGCCTATGCCGCCCCGGGTGCGTCGATATTCGATGGCACTGTCATGGGGGTGCGGGATTTCGACGGTGTGGAAAGCCGCGGAATGATGCTTTCCGCAGAAGAGCTCGGCATTCCCGAGGTTGGTCTCGAATTCGGAATCCTTCGGCTTCCCGGAGATGCTCCGGTTGGTGGAGACGCTGTATCCTACCTCGGGCTCGACGATGCGATTCTGGATCTTTCCATAACGCCGAACAGAGGAGACCTTCTGAGCCATATCGGCGTCGCGCGGGAGATTTACGCCCTTTTCGATGACGCAATCTTCACGGCACCGAGGATCGAGCAAAGGGAAAAAAGCGGGGAGTGGCCCATCCCCTTCAAGGGCGTTTCCATTGAGGATGACGGATGTCCCGGATACTCGCTCGGCCTGATACGGGATGTCAGGATCGCACCGTCGCCGATCGACATTCGCGTTGCGCTCACGCTCCTCGGAATGCGTCCGATTTCGAACATCGTGGACGCGACGAACTATTGCATGCTTCTTCTCGGCCAGCCGCAGCACGCGTTCGATCTCGACACGCTGCGTGACCGTGAAATCACGGTTCGCGCGGCGCGGGATTCGGAGCGGATCATGACGCTCGACGGCAGGATGCGGACGTTGACCCCATCGGATCTTCTGATCACGAGTGGCGGCGTCGCCATCGGCGTTGCCGGCGTCATGGGTGGCGGGGACACGGAGATCAGCGACAGGACGAAGAATGTCGCGCTTGAGTGTGCGAGCTTCGTCTCCCAGCGGGTGAGCACGACATCGCGTCGACTTGGCATCAGGAGTGAAGCCGCGTATCGATACGCCAGAGGCGTCGATCCGGAGTTGGCCGATCCGGCGATTTCCTTCACGTTGTCGCTGGTTGAATCGTGGAATGCAGGGAACGCGTGCCCCGTTATCGTCAGAGCCGATTCGGGGAAACGTATCCCGCGAAAAGTCCGGCTGACGAAGGAAAAGATGTGGACGATTCTTCACTGGAACGATCTTGAGGAGACCGCAAGGATTCTTGGCCGCCTCGGAATCCGTCGCTTTGAGTCGGGCGGAGAAAACGACACCTATGAAATTCCCTCGTACAGGGCGGACATCTCCATTCAGGAAGACCTGGTCGAGGAAGTCGCCAGAATCCGCGGGTACAACGATATGCCGTCCCGTCTGCCGCAGACGTTTCACGAGCGCGGGGATGCCGGAGCCATCACGAAGATGCGGTTCGACCTTCGTTCGTTCGCGATCGGCAGGGGGTATGTCGAGGTCGTGACCTATGCGTTCGTCTCCCCGGAGTCTTTGGCGAGGCTTCGATTCGTTCCCGGGGATGCGCGCGGAAATCCGATGAAGCTCGCGAACCCGATCAGCTCCGACCAGTCCGCCATGCGGACGACGCTTCTTCCGGGGCTTATGAACGCTCTTTCGAAGAGTATCTCGTCCGGCTGGAGGGACCCGGTCCGGATCTTCGAACAGGGGCGCGTCTTTCTCGGTGAGGGTGCGGCCATGGAGGAGCGGGGGCGCTTCGCCGGACTCGTTTTCCCTGGAAGGGATTTCAGGAGCCCG
>CALFXN010000542.1 GCA_937957815.1 uncultured Synergistales bacterium | reverse complement strand
GTCCGGACGATCCTCTCCCACGAAGCCATGACATTCTGTTCCGACAGTATCGTCGGAGGGAAGCCGCATCCGAGGACGTACGGATCGACTGCGAAGATTCTCGGGCAGTACGTGCGACGAGAAGGGATTCTCTCCTTGCCGCAGGCGATCCGGAGAATGACTTCCGCGCCCGCGGCCCGGCTTGGACTTCAGCGGAGAGGGGTGATCCGCGAGGGAGCGATTGCGGATCTCGTCGCCTTTTCGCCGGATGATGTCCTCGAAACCGGCACATATCGGGACCCGGTCAGTTATCCGAACGGGTTCTTTGCCGTGATGACATCCGGAGAAATCGTGATGCGCGACGGCAGTCTTACCGGCAGACGACCGGGAAGGGCGCTGCGCAGAAACGACACGACGAGGTAGAAGCCGGAGAGCTATGGCGGTGGCGCGAAGGAGCGAAGCTCCTTCGCGCCACCGTATTCTCTTCGGGGAAGCGCCACATTTCAGCAGTACCCGGTGGAGTTGACAAGAGTACGGAAGAGTTATAAAATTAAACGCAATTAGGCGCTATAAAGACGCAAGAGACTGCAATCCACGAACACCGGGGGAATTCCATATGATCTTAGGTGTTATCGGTCCTTCGTTGATTGTCGAGAAGTTCCAGATTGTTTCCAGGGATCTTCCACAGCTTACGATCCGTCCCATGCTCTACGAGACGATGCTGGACGCGCCCAGCATCGCCGCGGGGAACCAGTCCGACGTCGATGCCCTCTATTTCAGCGGTGTTCTCCCGTATTTCATGGCAGCGAGCGTCGTCCAGCCTGTCGTTCCGTGGTTCTATCTCGAACGTCCCACGAGCGGCCTGTCGTTCGCATTCCTCGAAGCCAGGGCTTTCATCGGTGACGATGTACGCTTCAGCATCGACACGTTCAGCGACCTCGACATCAACGACTCGATGCTCGATTGCCACTTCCCGATTGGCGCCATTTATACGTATCCTCTCAAGCCGTCCGAGCGGTATCACGACGAGCTCGTGGAGTTCCATCTCTCCCACTTTCGCGCCGGACGGACGACGTTCTGCGTCACGTGCGCCTATGTCGCGTACAGGCGCCTTCAGGAAATGAGCGTTCCCGTGTTTTTCGTCTCCCCGTCGGTCAGTTCGGTTCGCGAGGCGCTGACGGCGTCGCTCCGGGCATTCGGCGTCTCGGACAAGGATCATCTCAAGCTCGTCGTCGGACTCTTCCTGCCGGAAAAGCTCCCCGTTCAGCTCAATCAATACGAGCAGGCCATGCGGTCCATACACCGCACGATATCCGCGTACGCCAAAAAGAAGGGAATCCTGCTCTTTCAGCGGAGCGCGTCGATATTCCAGAGCGTCCAGACGTACAGCCAGTTTCTCATGGAAACGAATAGCTTCGGCAGGGTTCCGGTCATCGACGAAATTCTCGAGTCGACGCCCGATATCCGGCTCCGGATCGGGTACGGGATCGCGTCGAACATCACGACGGCGGAACGGTACGCCGAAAAAGCGCTCGACATGGGGTTCCGCAAGGACGGGAACGAATGCCATCTCTTCGACGGAGAGAGCGGCTGGAGCGTCGGGGAACGGAGACCCTCCTATATTCTCGCGGCTCCGGACCCCGATTTCCAGGAGATTTCCGGGAAGCTCGGCATCACGCCGGCAACGCTCTCGCGGTACCTGAAGGCGTTCGACCTGCTCGATGCGCCGTTCAGCGCCGCCGATTTCTCGCATGTCCTCGGTCTCCAGGCGAAAAGCGCGCGAAAGATCCTGGCACGGTTTCGAACCGCGGGGCTGATTGTGATCGAGAGTTCCCGGGCATCTCTCCGGAAGGGAAGACCCGAGATTCTCTACAGGCGCGTCGTGGACGCGTCCGGTGCCCGGAGCGGGCGCGACTGAACGGAAAGGAGGTGGCCGCGGGAAGGATAATGCGTCTCCGGACGGAAGTCGGAGTGTCTGTGGCTGTTCGAAAATGCTGAAGGAGGGAATCGAATGCGACGCATGAACGGAAAGACGACTGCTTTGATCCTTGCAATGGCGCTTCTCGGATGCCTTCTGGTTGCCGGCGTGGCGGCCGCCGCCCCGGAGTACAAATGGAAATTCGGTGTTCCCTGGCCTCGTCCGACACAGAACGAGTATCACAAGATGTTCTGCGACCTCGTCGGAAAATACTCCAACGGACGGATAGAAATGAAGTACTACCCGAACGGACAGCTCGGAACGCACGACGAGCACTTCCATGCCGTTCAGGAGGGGAGCATCCAGGTTTCGGTCTTTGCTCCGTATGTGAACCTCATCCCCGGAGGAATGCTCAACTGGATGCCCTGGACCATAGAGAACTGGGACGAGGCGAAGGTGGCGTTCGAAGCCGGCAAGGGCATTCTGTGGAAGGTCATGGAGGACGCGTACAACGAAGTGGGCATGCACATGCTGTACCAGACATCCTTCGGCGCCTACGGACTTGGGAACAACGCGCGTCCGCTGAAGTCCCCCGAGGATCTCAAGAACCTGAAGATGCGCGTATCCGCCTCGCTCGGACTTGTCCGTGCGCTTGAGAACATGGGCAAGGGGACTGGAATGACACTCCAGACCATCCCCTGGGGCGACGTGTACGACGCGCTTTCCAAGGGCGTCGTTGACGGGATGTGGTCCATGTGGCCGTCACTCATCGAAGAACGACATGCCGAAGTGTTGAAGCACTATTCGGATCTTAACTTCTGCTGGGATACAAACAATGTCGTCGTCAACAAAGAGATCTGGGACAAGCTCCCGCAGGATCTGAAAGATGCGGTGAACAAGGCGGCGCTTGAAGTCGAGTCGACTCTCTACGCAAAGCAGCAGGAACTCGAAAAAGAATACAAGAAAAAGCTTTCCGAGATTAAGAGTTTCCAGATGGTCGAGCTGACCCCCGAGCAGCGGGACGTCTTCCGGCAGAAATCAAACACTCCTGCGATCTGGGACGAACTCTGCAAGCCGTGGCTCGAGAAGAAGTATCCGGGCCAGGACATGACCCAGAAGATCCAGGACGAACTGAAGAAGATCCACGAGCAGGTTTCCGCCAAAAAGTAACCAGGGATGTTCCGGACGGAGGGGGCCGTATATCGCCTTTTCCGTCCGGAGTTCGTGCACCGGAGAGGGGAGGTATCGTATTGAACAGATTCGGAGATGTCATCCGAAGTTTCTACAGGGCGCTTTGCATTTTTGAGAACGTCATCTGCGGCGCGGGGCTTTTCATTACGACGTTCATGACGTTCTTTCAGGTTCTGAACCGCTACTGGCTCCATTACGAAATCATCTGGCTGAGCGACCTCGCACTCTACATCTTCATCGCTTTCATGTTTCTCGTCATCCCTCTTACGACCCGCCAGGGAGGACATACGGCCGTCGACGTGTTCGTCGAGTCCGTCTTCGCTGGGCGGCCGCGCGGCCGCGTCGCGTACACCGCGTTTCTGAAGATGGTCTCGATCGGCACGGTCGCGGTCTTCCTGATTCCGACGTGGGCCTTCGCTCTCCGCGCGGCGAAATACCCGCAGTTCGCGACGCTCGTGCGTTGGTTCAACACGAGCTGGCTCATGGAGATGCTCTTCGTCTCCCTGGTGCTCTGCCTCCTCCATCTCCTGCACGGCCTTGCATGCGATATCGCGACGCTCGTCGCGATGCGCGGCGCCGGGGAAGGGAAGTGACCGTCATGTCCTTCGGGGTTTTCGTCACGCTTGCGGTATTTCTCGTCGGCATTTTCTTCGGCCTTCCCCTGGGATGGGGATTTCTCACGAGCACGGCGGCGGGACTTTTCGCCCTCGACGATGCCCTGTCCTTCATGTCGGGAACGTTCTATCACTCCCTCGATAGCTACGTCCTGATGGGAATCGGCTTTTTCATCTTCGCCGGAAGTCTCATCTCCGACGCGGGGCTCGCGGACCGGATCGTCCGGTTTTCCTACGCGGTCGTCGGACGGGTCAAGGGAGGGATGATTGTGGTCGGCCTCGTCGCGACGCTCATCATGAGCGCCCTGACGGGATCGTCGCTGCCCTGCATCTCCGCGCTGATCCCCCTCCTCGTCCCGCGACTCGAGAAGTACGGCTACAAGAGAGTCTATACCACCGCGGTTCTGTGTTCGGCGAGTTTTCTCGGGTATCTGATTCCGCCGAGCGTCCCCGCGATGATCTACTGCCTCGTCGCCCAGCAGTCCATTGCGGCGGTCTTCCTCGCGACGGTCTTCCCGGGCTTGTTGCTCGCGCTGGGGTATGGCATCCTGAACTACTTCATCTGCGACAGGTACATGGATCCGACGGTTGCGATCCCGCCGCTCGCCACGGAAGGCCGGGCGCGGATCAGGGAACTCGGAGAGGCGACGTGGAGCGCGTTGCCGGCTCTCGGAGCGCCGATCGTCATTCTGGTCGGCATCTACGGCGGTGTGTTCACGCCGAACGAGGCGGGGGCTGTCGTCGTCGTCTATTGTCTCATCGTGGGTTTCTTCGTCTATCGCGAACTCAACGCGAAGAGCCTCTGGAGCGCGACGCGGAGTACGATGATCAGCCTCGGAATGATCGGGCTGCTGATCGCCGGCGGGACGGTCTTCACGCGGCTGCTGATCCGCGAGGGCGCCGCGCAGGCGCTCGCGGAGGGTATCCTCGGGCTCTTCCAGAACAAGGTGCTGATCCTGTTGTCGCTCAACGTCTTCCTGCTGATCCTCGGGATGTTCATCGACGGAATTCCGATCCTGATCCTTGCCGTCCCCATGGTCCTGCCGCTCATCGCGAAACTCGACATGAATCTCGTCCACCTGGGATCGATGATTATCGTGAACGTCGGGCTCGGCGTCGTCACGCCGCCCTATGCCGTGTCCATATTCGTGGGATCGCGGCTTTCCGGCGTGTCTTACGGGGAACTCGTCAAGCCGATGCTTCTCTTCCTGTGCCTTGTCGGAATCCCCGTCCTTCTGCTGACGACGTACGTTCCAGCCCTTTCCTGCTGGCTCCCGACCCTTCTGCTCGGCAAGCAGGTTGTCGGTCCATGGTGACCGGCGAGACAATCCGGAGGTGACCGCAGTTTGAAATCGTTCGATCTGATCGTACGCAACGGGCGCATCTGTGACGGAGCCGGAAATCCCTCGTTCCACGGCGACGTCGGTATCGTCGGCGATCGCATCGCGAAGATCGGGAGACTCGACGGGGAAAACGCGAAGGAAACGATCGACGCCGCGGGCAGGGTGGTGGCGCCCGGATTCATCGATATGCACAATCACGTCGACCACGCGATTCTCGCGTTTCCGGACGCCGAGAGCTACATCATGCAGGGGGTCACGACATCGGTCGTCGGGAACTGCGGTCTCTCGATGGCGCCGGTGTCCGACGCGCACAGGGACGACGTTCGCAAGTATCTCAAGCCGTTCCTCG
>CALFXN010000541.1 GCA_937957815.1 uncultured Synergistales bacterium | reverse complement strand
CAGGCCCGGCCGGAACGGAAGCCGACGAGCACGCGGCAGTGAAAACGGTCTATCGGATCGACCCGGAAACGTGCATCGGCTGTACGAAGTGCGCGCGCAATTGCCCCGTCGGGGTGATTACGGGGACCGTCAGGCAACCTCACGTGATCGACGAAAAGACGTGTATCGGATGCGGCAAGTGTGCCGAGTCGTGCCCGAAGAACGCCATCAGTCCGGTCGAAAAGGGGCCGGATGCGACGGCGTAGCGTCGCATCGACCTGAAATATCTTCCAGCCGTCCGAAATCGAAGAGGGGAGCCGCCATGCGGCTCCCCTCTTTTCGTTCTTCCGCCGTTTTCGCGGCGTCTACCCGAGAAGGTCGTACCCGACGAGCCGTTTTCGGACTTCGTCCCGCCCCATGAGAGAGGCGACTTCGAAGATTCCGGGACTGACCTTCGCTCCGGTGATCGCCATGCGCAGGGGCATGGCGAGATCCTTGATCCTGATTCCTTTGGCGTCCGCCCAGTTCCTGGTGAATGCCTCGAGCGTCTCCGTGCTCCATGCCGGAGACGACAGAAGGGCCGAGAAAAACTCTTTCAGTCCTCCGCGTTGTTCTTCCGTGATGTCCTTTCCGTCGTACCGTTCCCGAACGACGTCGAACGAGAGAAAATAGGACGCGTAGGCCGCAAGCTCGCGAATTGTCTGCCCTCTTCCTCCCATCAGCGTGAGAGCGTCCCGGAGATACCGCCTGTCGAAGGCGTCAACGGACAGTCCTTCCTCCCGCCAGAACGGTTCGACGAGAGAGAGGCGTACATCTGGATCGAGTCGCTTTAGATGCTCCTGATTGATGAAGTTCAGTTTCTCCATATCGAAAACGGCGGCTTTCCGCGTTACCCTCGCGAGGTCGAAAAGAGTGGCGGCCTCGTCACGCGTGTAGATTTCCTTTTCATCTCCGGCGTTCCAGCCGAGGTTGCCGAGAAAGTTGAAGACGGCCTCCGGGAAGTAGCCCATGTCGCGGTATTCGTAAATGCTCGTCGCTCCATGACGCTTGGAAAGTTTCTTTTTGTCCTTTCCGAGAATCATCGGAAGGTGTGCAAAGACCGGACGTTCCCACCGGAGCGCGTCATACAGCAACAACTGTTTCGGAGTGTTCGAGATGTGGTCCTCGCCGCGGATGACGTGGCTGATGGCCATGCAATGATCGTCGACGACGACGGCGTAGTTGTATGTGGGCATACCGTCGCTCTTCATGAGGACGATGTCCTTGAGCGTCTCGCTCTGCATCTCGATATGCCCGTACACGACATCGTCGAACGCGAGCGTCTTCCCCTGAGGAACGCGGAATATCACGGCGTCGCCCTCTTTATAGGCGAGACCTTCGTCGACGAGTTGCCCGGCGTATTTTCGATAGAGATGAAGCCGTTCTGATTGTCTGTATGGTCCGAAATCACCTCCCCTGTCCGGTCCCTCGTCCCAGTCGAGGCCAAGCCAGACGAGGCCCGACATGATCGTATCCTCGAATTCCTTCGTGGACCTTTCCATGTCGGTGTCTTCGATTCTGAGAATGAACGAACCGCCTGTATGGCGCGCCCAGAGCCAGTTGAAGAGCGCGGTATGTCCGCCGCCGATGTGAAGGGCTCCGGTGGGGCTCGGTGCAAAACGAACCCTTGTCTTTTCCATGAATGAATTCCTCCCAGAGATCATTTCGGGAGCGATACAACGCCTTTTTTCTCCCATTAGGGTATTATAACCTGCGATACAGATGGAAGGGAGTTGATTTTCCTGACACGAACAGTTCTCCTCATCGACGGTCATTCTTTGGCCTTCAGAGCCTTCTACGCTTTGCCGGAGCTTTCGGCGCAGGACGGAACGCCGACGAATCTCCTTCACGGGTTCATGTCCATGCTTCTCAAGACACAGGATACATGGAATCCCGATTCCACGATCGTCGTCTTCGATGCGCCCGCGGAGACGTTCCGACACAAGATGTACCCCGATTACAAGAAGGGGAGAAAGCCGACGCCTGAATCCTACAAGATTCAGATTTCGCTCCTTCAGGAGCTCCTGAGAATGACCGGATATCCCCTCGTTATCCGTGAGGGCGTCGAAGCGGATGACGTCATCGCTTCCATTGCGTGCAGAATCGCTTCGGAGGGGAACGTGTCGATCATTCTTTCGTCGGACAAGGATCTTTTCCAGATTTTGCGGGATGGAGTCAGAATCATCCGACCGATCAGGGGGATCACGACATTCAACACGTACGACGAGAATTCCTTCCGTGACGAATACGGCTTCCCCCCCTCGTCGATGCCGGACTATCTCGCCCTCCTCGGAGATAGTATCGACAACGTTCCTGGAGTTCCTGGAATCGGCGAAAAAACCGGACGTCAGCTCATCTCCGACTACGAGACGCTTGAAAATCTCTACGACCACCTCGGATCGCTCAAACCATCGACAGGTGCGAAACTCGACCAGAACAGGGATCGCGCGTACTCGAGCCGGGAACTCATCCGGTTGAGGTGCGAACTTTCATTCGGGCAGGACGCTCAGTCGGCGGAGGCGGTCGATCCTTCAAGGGCCGGAGAATTCTGCAGGCGGCTCGGTCTGCAGAAGATTCTCGGACAACTGCATGTGCGTCAGAAAGAGGTGATCGCCGAGCCTCGCGCCGGATATACGCAACCCTCCCATGTCGTCGAGGTTTCTTCCGAGGATCTGTTCGGCGAAGCGGAACTTGCGCTGGTCCATACGCTTTCTGAATCAGAAATGGGCGGGGAGGAGGAGATTAGCGTGTCTTCGCGCGACGGAAGGACGTGGAAAGGGAGTACCCTTCCGCCGCTTCTCGTCGAGCGGATGAAACGCGTCTCTCTCGTGACGGACGATTATAAAAGAGTTTTGTCTTCCATTCCGAGCGGCGTTCCCGTTCCGAAGAGCGTCTTCGACCTGAAGACGGCACATTATCTGTTGCACCCCGACATTCCGGCGCACGATTATCAGTCGCTTCTTTCGTCCGGCGACATTCCGGCCTCGGCGAAGGCGACTCCGTGGGCTCTCAAGGATTTCCTCGCATCCGGCCTGGACGCGTGCGACGGCCTGTCGGACGTCATGACGACGATCGATATCCCTCTGCTTCCTGTCCTCCGGGACATGGAATGTTACGGAATCCGAGCGGACAGGGAACGGCTCGGGGAGCTTTCAGAAAAGCTCGGGGAACGAATCTCGTCTATCGAACGGGAGATCCGTTCGTATGCCGGGACGGAGATCAACCTGAACTCCCCGAAACAGGTCGCGACGCTCCTTTTCGAGACGTTGTCCCTTCCGCCGCTCAAAGAGACGAAGACGGGCTTTTCGACGGATGTCCACGTGCTCGAGGAACTCGCCGCGATGACGACGATCGATGCGACGGTTCCGCGACTGCTTCTCGAGCATCGCGAGGCGACGAAACTCCTCACGGGATTCGCTGTTCCTCTCCGGAACGCGGCCGACCCAGAAAGCGGGATCATCCGGGGCGTCTTCGAATCGACGACGACGGGGACGGGGCGATTGAGCAGCAGGGATCCGAACCTCCAGAACCTCCCGGCGTACGGTGAATGGGCGTCGAAATTGAAGGAGTGCCTCGTCCCTCATGACGAGGCACGGGTTTTCGTCGCGGCGGACTACTCGCAGATCGAACTCCGGGTTCTCGCCCATCTGAGCGGCGAAGAGCGTCTCAGGGAAGCGTTCGCCGCGGGAAGGGACATCCACACGGAGACGGCGTCTCTTATATGGAACATGGTCCCTGAAATGGTCTCTCCGGAGTTGCGGAGGACCGCAAAGATGGTGAACTTCGGAATTCTGTACGGGATGAGTTCGTTCGGTCTCGCATCCCGTCTGGGCATCAGCCGCCCCGAAGCTTCGAAGATCATCGACCGATATTTTTCCGCGCTTCCCCGGGTACGGCGGTATATCGAGGAGAGTTTCGAAGATGCTAGGCTGCGCGGATATACGAGAACCGTCGCCGGTCGAATCCGTCCTTTGGCCGAAGTGCCCCTCAACCAGAGAGACAAAGGGAGTCTCAAACGGATTGCCGTCAACAGCCCCATTCAGGGAACGGCGGCGGATATCGCCCGGGTTGCGATGCTTCGCTTTCACGGACGTTTTTCCGGCGATCCGGACACGAAACTTGTGCTCCAGATCCACGACTCCCTCGTGTGCGAATGCAGGGAGGCCGACATGGAAAAAGTGACGGAGGAACTCGTCCGCATTATGGAAGGGGCGGCGAACCTCGATATTCCACTGAAAGTCGAACCGAAACACGGGAACAGCCTGGCTGCCGTATAATGCGACTCTGGAGCGGCAATCGGGAAGTATGATACAATACCGCATCGGAATTGCGGTTTTTATATTCATTATAGAGAGGAAGATGCTCTTTGTTTATGAGGACCTTGCGGCAACAGATGCGCTGGATTATGTTGTCCGTTGCGATTCTGTTCGTGCTCTCCATTTTCGGCTGGTACGGCTTCGACGGGACCCGCAGAAGGTCCGGCGGCGAGAACGGGATTCAGGACTATGCGGTCGCCGAGGTGAACGGAAAAAAGATCATGCGTTCGACTCTCGAGGAGAGCCTTCGACACTACGTCGAGCGTTCGAACATTTCCGATGTCGGCTCGGATGACATGCCGCGACTCCGGCGCGACACCCTGGACGGGATCGTCGTCCAGATGCAGCTCGAAGAGGAAGCGAAGACGCAGGGGGTCAAGCCGACGGAAGCGGATATCGACAAGGCGGTTGCGAAAATCGCCGACAACTTCCCGACGAAGGAAGCGTTCCAGCAGTATCTCGAACAAACCGGCCTGAGAATGGCGGACCTCCGCAAGAACGTGTCCGAGCAGCTCTCCCAGCAGAAGCTCATCGAGACGGCGCTTGCGACAGTGAAGGTTACGAGCGATGATGTCTTCTCGTTCTACGACAAGACAAGGGATCTCTTCTTCCGTCAGCCTGCCGGAGTCAAACTGAACTTTGCCCGCTTCAGATCGAAGGACGTCGCGCAAAGAGCCCGGACGGCACTTCTGCCTTCGTCGGCGTGGAACGGGGTACTGGCTTCCGTCGCGTCTGCGGACGTTCTCGAGAAGAACCTCTACGAAGCGCCGGTCTTCATCCCGGATACCGGATTCGTCGACAAACTCGCATCTCTCGCGAGTCTCGACGTCGAAGTCCCGAGTCTTCCCGTCGGTCTGAAGGACGACGATTTTCTCGTTCTCGTCAAGCGCGAAAATCTTTCCGCGCGGCTTCTTCCGTTTGAAGAGGCAAGCAAGGATGTCATCGATCTCATGCGTCGCCAGGGGCAGCAGAACGGGAAGACCGAGTCGCTCCTGTCGCAGCAGAGACCCGGAGGGACAGGAGCCGCTTCCGATGTTTCAGACGAGGATATCCGCGCGTTCTATGAAAAGGCAAAGGAAATTTTCTTCCGCAAGCCTGCGGGCGCGAAGCTGAACTTTGCGCGTTTCAAGTCCCGGGAGACGGCGGAAAAGGTTCACGACGCACTCCTGCCTTCGGCAAACTGGAACCGGATCATGGACAGCATTTCTTCCGCGGACCTTCTCGAGAAATCGCCCTCGGAAGCGCCGATTTTCGTCCCCGATACGGGGTTCGTCGATAAACTCGCTTCGATAGCGAGTCTCGACTTCGACGTTCCTTCCGGGCCGATCGCTCTTGCGAGCGATGACGTGATTCTCGTCCTGAAGCGCACGAAGGTCGACGCCCGTGTCCTGTCGTTCGACGAGGTAAGCAGGGATGTCCATGATCTTGTTCTGCGCCAGAACCAGCAGTCCGCCCAGACGGAATATCTTCGGAAACTAAGGTCGCAGGCGAAGGTGACGATTCTCGACGCGAGCATCTTTCCCGCAGCCGAAGTGTCCGGAGATATAGATATCAAGCCCGGGACCGCAAGTGGAGATGTGAGTCAGGACAAGAAATAGCGGATCATGAAACCTTGACAGAACAGGCGCGGCTGATAGAATAGAGCCCGTCTGTCCGGACGGTGGGTTGGCCGAGTAGGCTGAAGGCACTCGCCTGCTAAGCGAGTAGGGGGGCATAAACCTCCCTCGAGGGTTCGAATCCCTCACCCACCGCCATTATTTCTTCTGGAAGCCCGGGGTCCTTCCATCAGGAGGATCCTTTTTTGTTCTCGATCCTGGTCGCAATCTCGCGATCTTCGTTTCCCGATACCGTGCCGCCCAGGAAGCGCCTTCCCCCGTCGAAGCGTTACGATCCCCGACATTTTTTCAAACTTCCTTCGTTCCGAAAATGAGAAGGAGTACACGGGAGGTAAGCGCAAAGAGAGGTGTTTCATGAGTAAAGGCGACGAATTTGTAAGCAAAGGTCTATGTTTTGCATAACGATCACGACCTTCGTTTGTCCGGAGAAATCGCTTGCGGGGTTCTCATTCCCGTGCTATCATTCCTTTTGCTGTGTGATCGAGGCAGCGCGGTTTGTGCTGGTAGCTCAATAGGATAGAGCAAAGGCCTACGGAGCCTTAGGTTGGGGGTTCGAATCCTCTCCAGCACGCCATTGAGTTCAGCGGGTGCCTTTTCCCGTTGTTATAGAATGAGCCGGACGCGGAATCGCGATCCGGCTCATGGTTTTTCTGTAACCCGCCGTGACACACGCAAGGTCGTACGAGTTCAGCCGCCAGTGCACGGAACAACGTGCGTCCTCTTCGGTCGTTGATGTGTTTTGGCGGAGTATCATGGGGAGGAAACCTGACATGGACCTCAAATGCTTCAAGTCGTACAGACGTGGCAGAAGAATCACGATTATCATCCTTCTTTGCGGGCTTCTGTCGCCGCTGCTTTTCGCTCTTCGGGGGGATGCGCAGCCCTTTCGGATCGCGTTTGTCGGCGATATTATGGTACACGCGCCGCAACTGGAAGCCGCCAGAGACGGACGAGACGGAACCTACGATTTTTCGCCGCAGCTGGCACCCATGAAACGGGTGCTCGCATCTGCGGATCTTGTTGTCGGAAACCTTGAAACGACGCTTGCGGCGGGGATCCGTTCCTTTTCCGGCTACCCCTGTTTCAATACGCCCGATTCTCTCGTGAGTGCGCTTGCCGATTGCGGTTTCTCCGTTCTCACGACGGCGAATAACCATTGTCTTGACAGTCGCGGGAGAGGCGCCGAACGAACCAGTGAGATTCTTGACACGATGGGGCTTTCCCGGGTCGGAGTCCGTCTCGGGAAAGACGCGCGCATCGCGCTCGAAGTCGAAAAGAATGGGATCAGGCTCGGGTTTCTTTCCTATACGTACGGAACCAACGGGATAACGCTCTCTTCAAATGCTTCCATCATTGTTCCGACGATCCAGGGGGCGGATGTCGCCGACGAGATACGGAATGCCCGGAAGCCGGAAACGGATCTCTTTGTCGTCGGATTCCACTTCGGGCAGGAATATTCCCCGAAGCCCTCGAAGGACCAGCGTGACGTTGCGGCGCTGGCGTTCAGGGCCGGTACCGATATCGTCATCGGGACGCATCCGCATGTGCTGCAACCAGTCGAAATTTCGAGAAATTCTCGTTCCGGCCGAATTCGTGTCGTCGCGTACTCGCTCGGGAACTTTCTCTCGTCGCAGCGGACGAAACCCAGGGACAGAAGCTGCGTGCTTTTTATCGACGTCGAAAAGCGGCGGACAGGCGTTTTCATCACGCGTGTCTCGATACTCCCCATATGGACCAGGTGGGGACGGGGAAACGCGACGCCCCGGATCGCCGTAACACCTCTCGTTCATGAAGTTCGGCGACTTGCCGGACGTCGTGACCCCGGCGGAATCTCGGAGATCCGGAATCTGCGGGCGATCGAGGAAAGCGTTTGCCGTTCGCTCCTTGTCTGTCATCGCGCGGAACCCGACGGCTCGTACACACTGTGGAAGGAGAATCAGGAAAGATGAAACGTTCGTCGTTGTTCTTGTCCGGGAAGTTTTTTGTCGCAATCTGCCTGCTTTTTGCCATCTTCGCCCCGGTCGGGGATTCTGCGGAAAGATGGATTCGCCGTGACGAATTCTGCGTCGCCCTTCTCGAAGCACGCGGCTTTCCCACCGAGGGACTGCGGACTCCGGCGAGCGCCTATAGGAAGGCCCTCGATCAGGACCTCGTCCCCGTCCTCGGACGTCCGGACGCATTCATGACGCGCCGTGAAGCGCTCCGGTACGCGATCCAGAG
>CALFXN010000540.1 GCA_937957815.1 uncultured Synergistales bacterium | reverse complement strand
GTCGTGCGGCGCGATCGCGAGGAGCGGATCCTGGATGGAGTTCTCGGGACGCGACGAATAGAAGAGCGCGTCGTCCGCAACCGTTTGGGTGCCGAAGTCGTCGAGCGTCACGGCGACGCCGTGCTCGTGGTCGAAGACAATCGTGTAGCCGTTCGTGAACGTAAACGGCGAAATTTCCGCCCCGCACGACGCACACCGGACAGCGCCCTGGCCGGTTCCTTCAAGCACCGTCTTCGGGTGGTACGCGCCGCACTTCGGACACTGCTTCGCTACGTAGGGGTCGCCCCGGAATCGCGCGGCATCCGGGCACATATCATTTCCCGACGCCGTCGCGTACGACGTCACCGTCACGCTCCGGATCCGGATCGCTATGGCGTCCCCGACCTCCGCGCCTTCGACGGCCACCGGGACGGTCACTTCGTGCCCGCCCTTGAGTTCCGGCGTGATCATCGGCCCCCAGCACCCCGGAGCCGTGTTCGCCACGATGAACCCGCCGTCCTTCACAGGACCGAGCATCGGCTTGGCCGGGTTCAGAACCCCGTCCGTAAAACGATCGACAAAGACCGTTCCCGCACATTTCACTTCCGTCATGTCCGTCACTCCTTTCGTACTCGAAGCGGAAACCGTCGGTCTCCGCCGGCCATACTTCCGGAATGGACTACGCGATAGAACGATACCATATGGGCGGGAAACACAAATAGCGGATCCCCGGTCACGCCTCATCCGTCACTTCCGTTTTTCTTGGTGTGCGTCTTCGGGAATCTTGTGGGCAACATCAATGAAGTAAACACCGCCATCAACGTTTCATCACGGATGTACTGGATATCTCTGAACTAAAGTTTCCCCTTCCCAAATCGCCGCCAAGAACTCTTTCGTTGGCTCCGTCTCCTCTGGCTAAACAACAATCTCCTTCGCAGACACAAGCATCCGGCCTTCCTCGGCTAATATTCGGAGTTTCGTCCTCAAGAGCGTATCGAGTCCAATCTGTCCGCCAAGAACAACGTTGAGATCGAATCCGTCCATCAAAAAGAAATTCGGTTGCTTGCCTTGGGTTATGGCCGCTAAAGCCGGCCCTGTATATCCGTTCAGCGAAAGAAAAAGGCCTCTTGTAAAGGACGCTTTTCCCTCAATTTTCCCTCGGAAAATGAGGAGGGGGGCTTCTGGGAGTTGCGTAGATTCCCATTTCGCCTCAAACAAATAGATTTCATTATCCAACACGAACGATCCGTCGATCTGTTCCCCCAATACCTTGAATGGCGATCTCGGATTCAAACCATAGAGTTCAAACAAGTCGTTCAACAAACGTTCCAACTCAAAGCCGGCTTGTTGACGATTAGGTTGCTTCCACAAGGAATAGAGCGTACTTTTCATGATTTCCAGGCGTTTGAGGAACTCCAACCGCTCGCGCATTCGAGTCTCATGATCGTTGGGTTCCGGCTCCACAATTTCGGAGGATCGAGCGCGCCTATCCTTTTGCAGCGAATCAATGAACGCAGGATCACATAATGAAGGGAATTTGAAACCTACCTCCATTATCAGCCCGTTCAGAGTTCTGATTTCGTCATCTGTAATAGGCTCGTTATTCTTTTGACAGTACTTAAGCCCCTCCTTCACGATTGTCAGGATGAGCTTTTCAAAGAGATCCCGCCGGTGCTCCAACGTTCGTACGAGCAATTCGGTAATTGCCGGTTTCTTGCTCCCGGATTGCCAGAATTCTCCAAGCCCCACTTCATTCGCGACGCTTGGAAAAGTGACGTGCCCTTTCCACTGACTTGAACCCGATCCGGGCAGGAAGTGATAGAGAAGGTCAGCCATCTCACTGACTACCTTGGTTTCTTTCAATGAAATCGCCACGTTATCACTCCAAAACGAACAGAGTCACGACTCTCAATATGCAAAAGAATATCGCTGAAATAGCACAATTTCTATACACGCTCCCTATGCACGCGTGCATTGAGTCACAGCATTCATGTCGAGAACGAACCATCGTGCGTATAGACTGCGAAGCGTTTTTATCCTGATCGTTCTCAAAGGGTGGTGACAAACATGGAACGCGACAGTGTTCTCCAATAACGCCGGCGAGCTCACGCCTTCCGCACGACGAACGCGAACTCGGGCGCGTCGTCCGAAAACGGGCGGCCACGGACGTCCGCATACGCGTCCTCCACGCGGAAGCCGTTCCCGCCGAATTCCCGCCGCACGGCGTCGAGATCGTAATACTGGAGCCAGTTGCAGACGGTGAACGTCCTGTCCGGTGCGACGATCGCGTACTTGTCGAGCGTGACCTTTTCGGGGTCGTACCGGAGCGTTGTCCGGAAGCCGTAATACGGGCCGGGCGACCAGAAGCCGTCCATCAGGCGATAGCCCCACTCCGCGCTCTCGGTCCGTTTTTCGAACGCCGCGAGCGAGCAGACGTCCAGAAAGAACGCGCCCCCGTCGGCAAGCAGCGTCCGGACTCGTCCCAGGAGCGTGCGACGCTGCGCCGGACTCAGAGGGCAGAAGTCGCAGTAGATCATCGCGATCAGGTCGAAACGCTCGTCCGTGTCGTAGTCGAGATAATTCGACCGGACGTAGTCGATATCGAGCCCTTCCTCCGTCGCCATGCGTCGCGCATAGTTTATGGACCGGTTCGAGAAGTCAACGCCCGTCACCCGAGCGCCGAGCCGCGCCAGACGGCTCGCGTACAGCCCCGGGCCGCAGCCGAAGTCGGCGATTCGCGTTCCCGGGCCGATATTTAAACGCTCCGCCATCCACGCGACAGATTCGTCGATGAAGGCGATCTTCCGGGAGGCGAGATCGGTGTTCTGGTCCAGATGGAACCGGAGCATCTGCTTCGAGATATGGTCGTCGTTCCAGAGCGTCTCGGCCGTGTAGAACGAAAAGGGCTAGGGGCGCGAGGCGATGCTTTCAAGTTCATTGAACAGGTTCATGCGTCATCCTTTCCGGGAAGTCGTCCCTTGCATATTCCCCGCACGGAAGCGCGGCGTCACCCGGCGATCCGGCTTCGACAGTCTTTATAGGTAATCATGATAGCGACGGTAATAGTATAGTTCATCACAACGCACGGATTCTATTCTTTATTTTCCGCCGAAGTACGACAAGAGCACGGTATAATGTATCGCAATGAGGAGAAATTCTTAAGAATCGAAGCATTTACGAAACACTCAAACCCTCCTCAACCGTATAATGAAAACCGAATCCACTCTTTCAAGGCGACATCCGTGCACGAGTCGATGACTATGCTGCGCGAAGACAGTGAATCATGAAGGAAGCGATCGCCATGGACCCGGATTTTCCGGATGGAGCGCATCTTCTGCAATTGGGACAAGACCTCTGGGCTTGGCCAAAATCCCGGGCTGCCGTCATGGTCGGAGCAGGATTCAGCTTGAATGCGGAACCGCTCCCCGGCGCAAGTACATGCTTTCCTCTGTGGAAACAACTGACCCGAGCGATGTTTGACGAATTGCATCCCACCTCAGCCGCGGACAGCAAAGAATCTGCAGAAAAGCGCAAAATATGGTTCGCCGGAATGAATGCGCTTCGGATCGCAAGCGAATATGAGGCGACATTTGACAGGCGCAAGCTCGAAGAACTGATACGAAGGGAAACTCCCGATCCCCTCTTTCGCCCCGGAGAACTTCATGGCCTGCTATTGCAACTCCCGTGGTCCGATGTGTTCACGACAAATTACGATACGCTGCTCGAACGAACCGACATTGACGGGAGAAACTATCAACCTGTAACCACGACGCATGAATTGACCACGGCTGTCGCGCCCCGGATCGTCAAGCTTCACGGCTCGCTTCCTTCGCAAACGCCCTTCATCGTCACGGAAGAGGACTATCGATCCTATCCGCGACGTTTCGCTCCGTTCGTCAATACCGTGCGACAGTCCCTGATTGAAAATACGTTCGTACTCCTCGGCTTCTCCGGAGACGATCCGAATTTTCTGGAATGGACCGGCTGGATTCGCGACGAGCTGGGAGAACATCATGCGCCGATTTATCTGGTCGGACCGTTGCGGAGTACAAGCGCGGAACGTTCCCTTCTCAAGAGTCGAGGCGTCACGCCCATCGATCTGTCGCCCGTTTTCCCAT
>CALFXN010000539.1 GCA_937957815.1 uncultured Synergistales bacterium | reverse complement strand
GACGAAATCGCAGAGATCGTGAGCCGATGGACCGGGGTCCCGGTGACCCGTCTTGTCGAGGGGGAGCGGGAAAAGCTCCTCAAGCTCGACGAGATCCTCCACCGGCGCGTCGTGGGGCAGAACGAAGCCGTGACGCTCGTGGCCGACGCGGTGATCCGGGCCAGGTCGGGCATCAAGGATCCGCGACGTCCGATCGGTTCGTTCATCTTCCTCGGTCCCACGGGTGTCGGAAAGACCGAGCTCGCGAAGGCGCTCGCCGAGGCGCTCTTCGACAGCGAGGATGTCCTCACGCGGATCGACATGTCGGAATACATGGAAAAACACGCGGTATCGCGTCTCGTCGGGGCACCTCCGGGATACGTCGGGTACGACGAGGGCGGGCAGTTGACCGAAGCGGTCAGGCGACATCCGTATTCGGTGATCCTCTTCGACGAGATCGAGAAGGCGCATCCGGATGTCTTCAACGTCCTGCTGCAGATCCTCGACGACGGACGCCTCACCGACAGCCACGGTCGCGTGGTGAATTTCAAGAACACGGTCATCATCATGACGAGCAACCTCGGAGCGGAATACCTGCTCTCCGGGATCACGCCGGACGGACAGATCAGAGATGGTGCGAGAGAACAGGTGATGTCGGAGCTGCGGAGGGTCTTCCGCCCCGAGTTCCTGAACCGTGTGGACGACGTGGTACTGTTCAAGCCGCTGCGGCGCGACGAAATGCTCCGGATTGTCCGGCTCCTGACCGCGACGCTCGAACGGCGTCTGAAAGACAGGGATATCGTGCTCGAACTGACGGACGGGGCGGCTGAATACCTGGCCCGGACGGGATACGACCCGGTCTACGGCGCGCGTCCGCTCAAGAGGCTCATGGTCCGGACGCTCGAAACGAAACTCTCTCGCCTGATCGTGACGGGGGAGGTGCCCCCCGGATCGACGGTCAGGGTGTCCGAAAAAGGTGGAGAGCTCGATTACGAAGTGATCCTCGCGGCGTCGTCCGAATAACGCCGTCAGAACGCGTCCGGTCGAGAGCGAAAAAAAACAGCGGCCTGAAGGGAGCATCCCTTCAGGCCGCTGTCATACCCGCCGTCAGCGGATCTCGAACATGACCTTCCCGAGCGTGCCGAAGTCGGCGACGTATTTCCCGGGTTTGCCCGGAATCATGTTTCCGAGCGCTCCGGTCATGAAAATGTCGCCCGCCTCGATCTTCCAGCCGCTTTCGATCGAGCGGTTCACGAGCCAGAGAAGCGCCTTCCACTGATCTCCGAGGGCATCGGGCGCCTTTCCGGCGTTGATCTTCTCGCCGTCGCGCGTCAGGACGACGGCGAAGGAGTTGGGATCGACCCTGTGCCCCATGCGCGTCTTCGGCCCCGCGATGAAGCTCACGGCTGAAACGTTGGCGGCGATAAGGTCCACGCCGCGGAAACCCTGCATCGTCTTTAAGTTCATATCGGGAAGCTCGATCGACGGCATCACCGAAGAGAACGAGCGTTTCAGCTCGGCGACGGACTTTACGGGCTTCGTGATCGTGCGGCCCGCCTGGAAGGCGAGTTCCGTTTCGACCATGAGCGCGGCGTATCCCTTCGAAAAGATCACGGGGGAGCCGGTCATCTTTCCGGAACCGTAGAGGACGCCTGCAACGGGACCGGAAACGCCGAATTTTTTCTGGCCGGCTGCGGTCGTGAGTCCGGCCTTGAATCCCGCGACGGAATCGCCCTTGAGCCGCTGCGTCACATAGTCCCTCTGGACCGCATATGCTCCGGTCTCATCCAGTTTCGGATCGATCGCCGAAACGAGAGGAAGGAGTTTTCCCTGCTTATGTGCGTCCACAAGGGCATTAGCGAGGTCCGCAGTTCCGCAGAAGGCCGTCGTTGCGATCA
>CALFXN010000538.1 GCA_937957815.1 uncultured Synergistales bacterium | reverse complement strand
AAACCGACCGAAGACGATCATACGCGCCTCCCCAGAGTCCGTCAGAATGGTCCCACGGGACAGACTATACCATACTATTTTTCAGGAGAAATCCGCCCGTTGCGTCCCGGGAACGGATATTCTTCCGCTGTGGATTCCCGAAAGCACACTTTGATGCTATAGTACCCCCTGGGGGTGATTGCCATGAAACGAGCATCTCGCGCCTTCGTCTGTCCGCCCTGAATCCTTGTCGTTCTGGCCGCGGCGGTCGTCGCGGCGGTTTCCTGGGTCGTTCGGTTCTTCAGGGGGTAAATTGTTTCGTTTCCGGTATCCGCCGAAATTCCTCTTCCTCCGGAGCTCCGAATCGTAGTATTCTCTCCGTACATCTCCCGAAAGCCGAGTGAACCGAATGATCCCGGAATCCGGAAAGCCAGTCTTCTTCGATCCCGACAAACGCCGCTGGAAGCGTTCCGTCGCGTTCCTCAGGTGCGCGTTCGCACTGGGGATCGGTCTCTTTGCCATTTTCGCGTGGAGTCTCTGGAAGAACCCCGACCTCCCCGACCCCAAGCTTCCGAACCCCTTCGCGCTTTCGCGGCTTCACGCTCTCGTTTCGCCGCACGCGCGGACCGACGCGAAGGAACGCGTCAGAAAGCTTCCCCGGAACGTCCGAGCTCCCGCGACGCGGCAGGCGGCGCACCTTTCGAAGCTGTATCCGGAAACGCTCCCGCGCAGGGACCACCCGCTCGTCGTCGGCTTTTTCGTCAACTGGGACGACACGAGCCTGACATCCCTGAGCCGGAACGCGGGGAAACTCGATATCCTGATCCCCGAGTGGCTCCATCTCTCCGAAAACGACGGCGGCATATCGCTCAACGATCCGTCGCTTCAGGAGAACGTACGGCGACTCGTGGCGGAGGCAAACCCCTCTCTTCGGATCTTTCCCCTGGTCAACAATTTCAGCCCGGACACGCAGAAGTGGGAAGGAGCGAAGGTCGCCGGAATTCTCAGAGACCGGACAAAACGGACGCGTCTTCTTTCGGCGCTGTTCGACTATGTCCACGGGAGCGGCTTTGCGGGGATCAATATCGATTTCGAGTCCATTCCCCGGGAAAACCGCAAGGATTTCCTTTCGTTCGTCGAAGATCTCGCCGCGCGCTTCAGGAGCGAGGGGCTCCTCGTCTCCTGTTCCGTCCCGTTCGATGACCCTGCGTTCGACTACAGGGGACTCGCGAAGCACTGCGCCTTTCTCGTCCTGATGGCGTACGACGAACACTGGACGACCGGTAAGCCGGGCCCGCTGGCGTCGCAATCCTGGTTCGAGGAAGGACTGAAAAAGCGCTTTTCCGAACTTCCGGCATACAAATACGTCATCGCCCTGGGCAACTACGGATACGACTGGCCCGCAAAGGGACACGGCACGGAGCTTTCCTTCCAGGACGCGCTGCGCGTCGCGCGGGAATCCGAGGGCGATATCCGGCTTGACCGCGCGGCAGGCAATCCGACGTTCTCATATTACGACGAGAACGACCAGCCCCATCGCGTCTGGTTTCTGGACGCCGTCAGCTGTTTCAATCAGGTTGTCGCGGCGTCGGGATCCCGCCCCCTCGGGTTCGCGCTCTGGAGACTCGGATCGGAGGATCCCGGGATCTGGGGGTTTCTCGGAAAGCCGACTCCAACCTCCGAAGACGCGCTCCTCCTTTCGGAGATGCGCTACGGCTACGATCTCGACTACGAGGGGAAGGGCGAGGTGCTGCGCGTCACGTCGAGCCCGCGGAGAGGGCGCCGGACGATAGAATACGACCGGAAGTCCGGGCTGATCTCGGATGAGCGCGTCGTCTCGTTTCCGACACCGTATGAGATCACCCGGTGGGGCGGCGGAAAGAAACGTGAGGTCGCGCTGACGTTCGACGACGGCCCGGATCC
>CALFXN010000537.1 GCA_937957815.1 uncultured Synergistales bacterium | reverse complement strand
GGGCGACGAACAAGCGCGTCCTCGAAGTGTCGGCGGCGTGCATGATGAACGACATCACGGTCACGGGGGGCAACTTCGCGAACCAGGGGTTGTCGGCGCTGAAAGGGGCCGGGATCTTCAACCGTTCGACCGGAAACCTGACGATGAACTCGTGCACGGTGACGGGCAACACGGGCGGCGGCGCCGTCGAGAATCACGGAACGCTGACGATGAACTCATGCACGCTGACGAACAACACGAACTTCCTGGCGTTCGGGTCTGCCGTCACGAACGTGTACCTGGGCGGCGGTCTCCATACGAACGTCACGCTGACCGGCTGCACGATCGAAAACAACGACGTCGCGGGAAGCCTCGGCGGCGCGATCTACAACGGGGACATCCTCGCCATGAGCAACACCAAAGTCTGCAACAACACGACCGGAAAGGGCAGCGGGCTGCTGAGCCGCGAGGGCGGGGGGCTCTACCTCGGCTGCCGCTCGAACACGACGCTCACGAACGGGTGCAGGGTGACGGGAAACGATCCGTCGCAGCTCTACAAGGAGGTCACGTACTTCTCGACGCCCGTCTTCACCTACGACAGCACGTGCGTGATCGGCGACGCGCCGAACAGATCGGCGACGGCTTTCGCGGGGTACGCGGGCGAGGCGGAGCCAGAGCCCCGGTCGATCATCGGCGACGCCGACGTCAACGACGTGAAGAACGCTCTGGCGGATTCCGGAAGCGATCTCTTCGCGGCCGTCAGGCAGGCGCTCTCTTCGGACCTCGGCCGGACGCCCGGCGGGACGAGCGCGATGCTCGCTCCGCTCGCAGGTCTGACCGCATCGCTCTACTACGCGAACACGTTCGAGAACGTCACCGTGACAAGCGGCGACCTCGTCGTGGAGTACACGGCGTCGTGGCCCGAGAACGCGCGATACTACGCGCTCTTTTGCAAGGCCGACGGTTCGGGGTACGAGATTCCGGAACGCGGCGTCCAGTTCGAGATCCGGGCCGGGCAGACATTGCCCGACGGCGTGACGCCGCCCGACTTCTACGTCCCGGGCGAAGGCCTCATGACCTGGCGGAACGTCGTGACGGACGGCGGATCCTACGACCTGAACCCGGGCGTAGGCGTGGTGACCTTCCGGGTGTGCTCGGTGCGCGCGGCCGAGGCGACCGGCGACAAGGGCAGCGGTGGCGGATGCAACGCCGGCGGGACGGCCGGGTTCGGCGCGTTCGCGCTCCTGTTCGGTCTGCCGCTCGTCGCGACAGGCACCGGCATCGGAGGACGGAAGAACTGATATCCGTTTCCCCTTCCTCTTGACTCTGACACGATGTCAGGACCGATCATTGCGACACATCGCAATGATCGGCCGCAAGGGAGGGGACGGGCAATGAACCAATGGAACCGGAGAGATGGCGTCGGAGGCTTCGTATGGGAAGTGACGAATCCAGCCGACGACAAAACCGTCGGGACGCTGCGTTACGTCTTGGAGCATGCGACGGAATTCGGGGACATGATCGTCATCGGAGAGGACGTCTACCATATCGAACTGGAATCGGTTCTTCTGCTGACGAAGCGCCTTCATATCGTCGGCCCCTGTATTCTCGCGCGGAAGGACGGGGCAGGCGGAGGGATCATTTCGGTGACATCGTCCGGAGACGTGACTCTTTCCCACATTACGCTCTCTCCGGGTGACAGGGACTCGGGCGTTGCGATTTCCAACGACGGCCGCCTCGCGCTTACGCGATGCCGTCTGCTCGGGAACCGGGCGATGCGCGGCGGCGAAGGATCCGTCAGAAACCACGGGACGATGGCAATGGAGGGGTGCACCATCGCATGGAATGCGGGAGATCTCTCCGGAGGCGGTATCTTCAATAGCGGAAGCCTGACGTTCTCCGGGTGCGTCCTTCAGGAGAACGTCGTTCGCATCGGCGACGACTCCGGAGCGACGCCGATCATGCTTTCGAAATCCGGTGACGCGGACGATTTTCCGTCACGGGCCACCCTGTACATTCCGCTCAGCGAAACACGGACGCGAAGAAAATTTCGCGTGATATGAACGACTGATCCTGAAAGGGGAGTGTAGGTGAATGTACTGCATCCGGGAAACGCGGACGAACCGGAAACGTGCGTTTGGGGCAGCGGACGTCCTGCTCGTCCTGGCGGCGATTCTCTGCCTCGGGGGAGTGGGCGAGGCGACGAACCTGATGGTGAGCTACGCCGGGGACGACGGGCGTGCGGGGTCGCTCCGGAGCACGATAGCCGGAGCCGCCGACGGCGACCGCATCATCTTCCACCCTTCGATCTCGACGGTGTCGCTGACCGACTACCTGTTCGTCAACAAGGCGCTGACGATCGAGGGGCCCGTCACGATCAGGCAGACGGCGCCGGGTGCGCGGGTGCTCTACGTGACGGGCGCCTGTACGCTGAAGAACCTGACGATCACCGGAGGGAGCCTCGGGACCGGAAGCGGAACATTTGGCGCCGGGGTGTACTGCTACGCCGACCTCACGATGATGAACTGCACCGTGACGGGAAACACGGGCGGCGGCGGCATCCAGAACCTCAAGAATCTCATCCTCCAGGGCTGCACGATCAGCGGCAATTCGGCGAACGGAAGCAGCAAGGCCGGAGGGATCGGAAACTCCGCCATGAGCTCCTGGAACGTCTCGCTGACGATGACCGACTGCGTCGTCGAGAACAACACGTGCTCGAACGGGAATTCGGGAGGAATCTACAACGGGGTCAAGGGAACCCTCACGATGGCCCGGACGACGGTCCGCAACAACGGCAACAGCGGTCTCGGCGGAGGGATGTACCTGAGCACCTATGCGACCACGACGCTGACGGACCACTGCGCGGTGTACGGAAACAGCCCCGACAACATCCGCTGCGGCTACGGCGCGACCTACACGGCCGACGACACGTGCACGATCGGAAGCGCGCCGAACAAGAGCGCGACGGCGTTCTCGGGGTAC
>CALFXN010000536.1 GCA_937957815.1 uncultured Synergistales bacterium | reverse complement strand
GGAACGGATCGCGATTCTCATTTCCGGACGGGGGACGAATATGGAGGCGATCTTCGACAGGATCGCCTCCGGCGATCTCGATGCATCGGTCGCCTTCGTCGCGTCGGATTCGCAGGCCGCCGCAGGACTGAACAAGGCTTCATCCCGGGGTATTCCGGCGCACGTTCTCCCGTACGACCGGGGAAAGGCGGAGGGTGAACGGGATCTTCTCTCCCTCTGCCGGGAAAATGCCGTGACATGGATCGTCCTCGCGGGATTCATGCGGATCCTCTCCCCGGATTTCGTTTCCCGATTTCTCCATCGGATCGTCAATATCCACCCGGCGCTTCTTCCCGCATTCCGCGGGGCCCACGCGATCGAAGACGCGTGGAAGGCGGGGGTCCGACTCACCGGCGTCACGGTCCACCTCGTCGACAGCGGGACCGATACGGGCCCCATCCTTGCGCAGCGAGCGGTCCCCGTACACGACGACGATACGCCCGAAACGCTCGAAGAACGGATTCACGGAACGGAGCACGATCTCTACTGGAACACTCTCCGGGGTCTCTTCTCCGGCGGCCTCAAGCCGCTCTCGAGATAAAGGGACACATCCCGCGACACTACCGATTCTCTTCCGAAAGGAGAGGCAAACATGAAAAAAACCGCTTTGCTCTCGGTTCACGACAAGACGGAGCTCGAAGCGCTCGCGAAGGCCCTTTCCGAAAGAGGGTACGACCTGCTGTCGAGTTCAGGCAGCGCGGCGCGAATCCGCGAATCCGGACTTCCCGTCAGGGAGGTCAGCGACCTGACCGGATTCCCGCACATCATGGAGGGACGAGTCAAGACGCTTCACCCGAAGATCTTCGGAGGAATTCTCGCCCGGCGGGGACACCCGGTGGACGAGGCCGACGCTAAACGCCACGATATTCCCATGATAGATATGGTCGTGTGCAATCTCTACCCCTTCGAGGAAACCGCAAAACTCGACTCATCACTCGAGGATCTTCTCGACAATATAGATATCGGCGGCGTCTCCCTGATCCGAGCTGCCGCGAAGAACTACAGGAACGTCGTCGTGCTCACCGACCCGACGGACTATGCGCTCGTCGTCGAAGAGATCGACGCGGAGGGGGACGTCACCCTTCCGACACGGCAACGTCTCGCGCTCAAGGCGTTCCGAAAGACATCGGGGTACGACGCGACGATTCACGACGGCCTCTCGGACGCGCTTGGGGTCGAACGCGACGTTCTGCCCGAGGAAAGCGTCATGCGTCTCCGGAAGGTCATGCCTCTCCGGTACGGCGAGAACCCGCACCAGTCGGCGGCGCTCTACGAACCCGTCTTTTCGGACATGCCGTTCGACGTCCTCGGAGGCAAGGAGATTTCCTACAACAATATCCTCGACATCGACTCGGCGATGCGCGGACTCGCCATGCTGGGATCGTCGTGTGCCGCGCTCATCATCAAACATACGACCCCGTGCGGCATGGCCGTCGGAGCGACGCCTCTCGAGGCGTACGAGAAGGCCTATTCGTGCGATCCGCTTTCGGCATTCGGTGGCATCGTCGGCGTTACCCGGACCGTTGACGCCGAACTCGCCAGGGCGGTCGCGTCGCACTTCACCGAAGTCATCGTCGCCCCGTCGTTCACCGACGAAGCGATCGAACTCATCAGGACGGAACGCCCCGCGCTCCGCCCCGTCCTCTGGAAGGGGAAACGCGTCTCGCCCTTGCAGATGACCGGGACCTGGGGCGGCGTCCTGATGCAGGAGGACAGCCTCCCTCCTCTTCCCGATCCCGCTAAGGGCGAATGGATCGGAAAGGAACGCAACGACCGCTGGGAAGACCTCATTCTCGCATGGAAGATCGCCGCGCTTTCCAAAAGCAACTCGGTCGCTCTCGTCCGGGACGGAAAGGCCGTGGGCATCGGAATGGGCTTCTGTAGCCGCGTCTACGCCGTGCGCTTCGCCATCGAACAGGCAGGGGAGGCGGCGAAGGACTCCGTCATGGCGTCGGACGCGTTCTTCCCGTTCCCGGACGGGATCGAGGCGGCGGCGGAAGCCGGCGTCGCGGCGATCATCCAACCAGGCGGATCCGTCCGGGACGCCGACGTTATCGAGGCGGCCCGGAAGCTGTCCGTCAGCATGTTCCTGAGCGGACACCGAACCTTCCGTCACTGAGGATTGGAGGTCTCTTTCCATGAATATCCTTCTTCTCGGAGGCGGCGGAAGAGAACACGCGATCCTTCGCGCTCTTCTGAAATCGAAGGACGTTTCGCGGATCGATGTCGCACCGGGGAATGCCGGAATCTGCATGGAGGCGATCTGCCACGACGTGAATCCCGTCGATACCCGCGCCGTTCTCTCCCTTGCTGAAACGTTTCGTCCGGACCTCGTTCTGATCGGTCCGGAAGCTCCGCTCTGCGCGGGGATCGCCGACGATCTCCGCAGCGCGGGGTTCGCCGTCTTCGGCCCGGGCCAGCAGGGAGCGATGCTCGAAGGAAGCAAGTGCTTCGCGAAGGCCTTCATGCGCCGACACTCAATTCCCACGGCGGATTTCGATATCTGTACGTCGCGCTCAGAGGTCTCCGCGGCAATCGCGAAACGTCGTCCGCCATTCGTCGTCAAGGCGGACGGACTGGCGGCGGGAAAGGGGGTCATCGTTGCCGAATCTCCTTCCGACGCGGAAAAGGCGGCCGCGGCGATGCTCTCGGGATCTCTCGGGAACTCGGGAAAGACGCTTCTCGTCGAAGATTTTCTGCCCGGCGACGAACTGACCCTCCTGACGATGACCGACGGAGAGACGCTGCGCGTTCTCGCTCCGAGTCAGGACCACAAACGCGTGTTCGATCGCGACAAAGGACCGAACACGGGAGGAATGGGCGCGTTCGCCCCCGTTCCGTGGCTGACGGAAACTATGAAAAACGAAATCAATACCCGCATTCTTTTACCGACTATTCTCGGACTTCAATCCGAAGGAATTCCCTATCGCGGCGTCCTGTATTTCGGACTCATGATCGACGCGAACGGATCCCCGAGTGTCGTCGAATACAACGTTCGTTTCGGCGATCCAGAGACACAGGTCGTCCTTCCTCTGTTCGGGGGAGATTTCGCTCAGGCGGTTTCCGCATGTGCCTCCGGGAAGCTCGGAACCGTCCCGTGGAACATCTCGCCGGGCTACGCGGTCGATGTCGTTATCTCCTCCGGCGGTTATCCGGGAACATATGAGACGGGACTCCCGATCCGGGGAATCCGCGAAGCGGAATCATCCTGCAACGTTTCGGTGCTTCATGCCGGAACGGCGCTTCGCGACGGAAGGGCCGTCACGTCCGGAGGGCGCGTTCTCAACGTCGTCGCGACGGGCGACACCCTCGATGACGCCCGCGAGCGCGCCTACCGAGGAACGGGGTGCATCGCGTTCGACGGAATGCATTTCAGGACGGACATTGCCCGGAAAGAGCGACTTCATCAGGAAAGGAGGTAATGACATGAACGGAACACCACCGAAGGTCGGCATCATTCTCGGCTCGGCAAGCGACATTCCGTTCGCAAAGACGATTTCGGAAACACTGGAGCTTTTCGGCGTCGGCCATGAAGTAACGGTTTCTTCCGCACACAGGACACCGGACGCTACGGTTCGCTATGCCGGAAACGCGATGTCCCGGGGAATCGGGGTTCTCATCTGCGTCGCGGGCTTATCCGCCGCCCTGCCCGGAGTCGTCGCGGCGCACACGCCGCTGCCGGTTCTGGGCGTCCCGGTCCCGGCAGGGTCGCTCGGCGGACTCGACGCATTGCTTTCTGTCGCGCAGATGCCCCCCGGAGTTCCCGTCGCCTCGCTCGGCATCGGAGGAGCGAAGAACGCGGCTCTTCTGGCGCTCAGGATTCTCTCGCTCGGGGATGAACGTCTCCTCGCAAAGCTGACGAAATGGACCGAAAATGAGGCGGAGAAGGTCGCCAGATCGCGAGCATCGATCGAAGACCTTCCGTCAGCGCCGGAGGACGCGTTCCTGTAGACGCAGAAATACCCTTTGATGAAAAGCGAACGGGGAGAGACCGGACTACCGTCTCTCCCCGTTGATTCGTATTCCCTCAACGCCACTGAACGTCCGTCGGATTCGTCAGTTGGATTTCGTCGCAGAATCGGGCGTTCCGATCTTTCCTCCAGCCTGGGGGACTCTCTCCGCATTCGGGGAAGACGACGCGGCGACTTCATGCGTATCGCCCGTCTTCGTTTCGCCGAGAAGCATCTCCTGGAAGCGCACAAGTTCTGCGAGCTCGCGGAGCTCCATTTGTTTGCCGCGAAGCTCTCTCTTCAGGTAATCAGCGTGCCGCTTCGCCTGGAGTTCAAGACGCTGGGTCTGATCGCTGTAGGAACCGACAGACATCTTCAGGGAAGCAACGTCGTTCGTGTTTGACTCGGAGATCTGCTTGAGGGACGCGAACTCGGCCTCCATCGATTTCACCGAAGCGAGCGCAGCCTCGATCCGTTTGCCAAGATCGGCGGTCTTCGTCACGATGTCGCGATTCGCGAGTTCAATTCTCTCCTCAACCTTGTTCCAGAGTGTGTTCAGGATCGAGATTCCGATGGCGAACGCGAGGAACCCCGTAAGCAACGCGCGTTTCCTCGATCTTCCGCTTCCGGTCGCTACAGTGGCGGCCGCCTTCGGTGCCGCGTTGACGGATACCCCGCTTTCGTTCATACCCTCGCAGAAGCACTCGTATTCAGTCGTGATGATACCCTCCTTCTCATCGATTCCGGCTGTCGCCGCTTCATTGCCTTTTTCCACCTGGCGCACATCTCCTTCCCTCCGCGCAGAGACGGGCGTCATCTTCTCAGATGCGCGGAAAAATACCCTATGGCCAATAGTACACCAATCCACGCAAATTTCAAAGAACCGCTGAAAAAAGCGCCGACACGTTCCTTTCCGAAAAGCGCAATTCCTATAAGAACGAGAAATCCCGCCGACATAAGGGCAATGATCGTCAATCTTTGCAAAGGCGACTGCGGATGCGGACCGGGCATCGTTTTCCATCTCCCTTCGCGCGCTATTGTACAAAAAAACGGAGGGGGTGTCCCCCCTCCGTTTCGACCGATGCCTCTCAAAGGCAGGGAATCTCGATCGGAACCTGTTTCTGATGCACCTGTTGCCACGTCCTGATCGGAAGCCCCCAGATCCTGATGAAACCGACCGCGGCGTTGTGGTCGAAGGCGTCGCCTTCGGAATACGTCGCGAGGTCGTGCTTGTAGATCGCATTCGTGGATTTCATCCCGCAGACGACAGCCTGTCCCTTGAAGAGGCGAACCCTGACGATTCCGTTCACGTACGCCTGTGTCTCGTCCACGAACGCGCCGATCGCGTCCATGAGCGGCGAGAACCAGTACCCTTCGTACGTCAGTTCGGCAAACTTCGTCTCAAGCAGTTTTTTGCACGAGATGACCTGCTTGTCGAGAGTCATGGTTTCGAGAGCTCTGTGCGCCGCGAGAAGCGTCATCGCCGCCGGACACTCGTAGACTTCACGGCTCTTGAAGCCCACAAGACGGTCTTCGATCATGTCGATCCGTCCGACGCCGTGACCTCCGGCGATCTTGTTCAGCGCTTCGATCATCGCGACGCCGTTCATCGCTTCTCCGTTGAGGGCAACCGGAAGCCCCTTTTCGAACGCAATCTCAGATCGGAAGAGCGTCGTGTAGGGAAAGAGTGTAGATCTCGGTGG
>CALFXN010000535.1 GCA_937957815.1 uncultured Synergistales bacterium | reverse complement strand
GGGATATAGAGGACGGGTCGGTCTGTACGAACAGTTCCTCGAGGCGGCAGAAATCAGGGAGGCGATCGCGGAGTCGAAACTGGCGTCGGCGCTGCGCGAAATGGCGCGTAAATCCGGGTTCCGGACCCTCTGGGAAATCGGTCTCGACGCTGTCGCGCGCGGGCTGACCACACCGGAAGAACTCGCCCGCGTCGCCGGAGACGAATAAGATGCCGCACTTTTCCTACGTCGCCTATGACGCGAACGGAAAGTCGACGAGGGGAGTCATCGAGGGATCCTCTTCCGTACAGGTCATCGAACGCCTTCAGGAAAAGGGGCTCGTCGTCGTCGACGTCTCGCTGAGCTCGGGAGGGAAATCCCGGAAAGTCAAAAAACTGACGCTCGAGAACCAGACCATGTTCTGTCGGACGCTGGCGTCGTACCTCAGAACGGGGCTTCCTCTCGCGGACTCGCTGAAAATCCTCGCGAAGCAGACGTCCGAACGGAACGTCGCCGCCGTATTCTCGGCGCTTCTCGAGTCGGTCGAGGGAGGGAAACGCTTCAGCGCCGCCCTCGGCGACATCGGAGCCTTCCGCGAGAGCCTCGTCCGCATGGTCGAGTCAGGCGAACAGAGCGGATCGCTCGTCACCGTCCTCGAGCAGTCCGCCGTTCAGTTCAGACTCGAGGAGACGCTCCGGAGGAAGATCAAGGTCGCCCTGACCTACCCTGTCGCCATGGCCGTGATCGGAATCGCCGTCGTCGGATTTCTCCTCGCGTACGTCGTTCCGAAGATCTCGGCCCTGTTCCAGGAACTCGGACAGAAGCTTCCCCTGCCGACGAGGATACTCATCGCGGCGTCCTCCTTCGTTCAGGACTACGGACTGATCCTGCTTCTCGTCCTGCTTGCGGCGCTTCTCGTCCTCAGACGACGGAAGAAATCCCTGAACCCTCCGTTTTTCAGAAAGATCCGGTCGCGACTCACGCTCTCTCTCATCACGTCGCACCTCTCGACCTTGCTCGATTCCGGAATCCCGCTCGTGACGGCCCTGCGAATGAGTTCGTCGATGGACCCGCAGAAGGACCGGTGGATACGCATCGCCGACATGGTCAAGGCAGGACACCGTTTCGACAAGGCCCTCGAAAAGGAAGGCTCCTTCCCGGAGGAGGTCGTCTACATCATCCGCGTGGGGGAGATGGGGGGAGAACTGTCGCAGGCTCTCCGGAACGTCTCCCAGAACAACTGGGAGGTCGCCGAAGGACAGCTCGAGCGTCTCACGAGTCTCATCGAGCCCGTCATGGTTCTTTCACTCGCGGTTTCAGTCGGGTTCGTCGTGGTCTCGATCCTGCTCCCGATCTTCGATCTTTCGAGTCTCGTCCGATAATGGTTTCCTTCGCGAATCGCGGCGGTATAATGAAAATAGATCATTCTGGAGGTGGTTTCCGTGCTCCGTAACGGACGGAAGGGTTTTACGATGATAGAAATGCTCGTCGTCGTCGTCATCCTCGGCCTTCTCGCGACGCTCGTCGTGCCGAAGGTCGTGGGACAGGGCGAAGAGGCCAAAAAGACCGCGACGGCGGTCCAGATCAAGGAAGTCGAACAAGCGCTCGATATGTTCAAACTCGACAACGGGTTCTACCCGACGACCGAACAGGGGCTCGAGGCGCTGATCGAAAAGCCGACGATGACGCCTGAACCAAAAAAATACCGCGAAGGCGGCTATATCAAGAAACTTCCGGTCGATCCGTGGGGTGGCTCCTTCATCTACCGGTGCCCGGGCGAACACGGCGAATACGACCTCTTCAGCATGGGGCCTGACGGCCAGGAGGGTGGGGAAGGCAAGGGGAAAGACATTACGAACTGGGACTGATCCGTGAAGACCCGGCGTCACACTCCTTTGCCGAGGCGCGCGCGGGACGGACGGTGTCCGGTATCGGTCCGTGCCGGGGCAGCGTTCACGATGATCGAACTTCTCATCGTCGTTGCGATCATCGGGATACTGGCGGCGATGGTCGTGCCGAAGCTCGTTCTTCCGGAACCGTCCCCGGAATTCCTCCTCGGGAGGGCGATTCTCGAGATCCAGGACAGGGTGACGGGCGAGGGGACATTCAGATTGCGAATCGCGGACGGTCGCCTTGTCGCGGAACGAATCTCGCGGGAAGCGGCCGGATGGAAGGAAACGCGGCTCAAATGGCTGCCCTCGTCGAAAGGATGGCGGGCCGAGTCCCCGCAGTGCTACTTTTTCTCCGACGGTTCCAATACGCCTTGGGTTCTGTATCTTCGCCGGGAGGAGAGAGAACGGAAGTTTATCCTCTCCGTGACTGGATTTCTGACGGAACAGCCCGAAGACTGAAAGTGATTGCGTGTGGTTCAGGGGATGCGCGTGAAGCGCGTCCCCTTTTTTTTACGGAGAGAGACGGTACGTTATGAGGAAAATACGGTTGCTTTTGACATCGACGACGAGGCGGACTATACTGAATTCCGTATGAAGCAATAAAATTCCATAACATGGAATTATCGAAGGTGACGAATCAATGGAAGAGTCGAAATCCGGAGGGGTCCAGTCAGTCGTACGAGCCCTCGCCGTCATAGAAATTCTCGACATCCACGGCGAACTCGGGATCAACGAGATGAGTTCGCTTCTTTCTCTCGAACCGAGCACGGTCCATCGTCTCGTGTCGACGCTACGCGCGCAGAAGTACGTCCTTCAGAATCCCGGAAACAGGAAGTACCAGAACGGCTTCAGGATTTTCGAAATCGGAAGCAACGTCGTCCGACGTCTCGGTATCCGGCGCCAGGCGTATCCGTTTATGACCGATCTCGCGGCACGGACGAAAGAGGCGGTCAATCTCGCGGTCCGGGACGGAGATCGCGTCGTGTACATCGACAAGATCGAGAGTCAGGCGACAATCAAGGTCGATCTTCCGGTCGGAAAGGCGATGCCGCTCTATTGTACGGGACTCGGCAAGGTTCTCCTGGCGGCACTTCCTGAACAGGAGGTCCGATGTCTTCTCGGTGAGGGCCCGTTCGAGCGGTTCACCGAAAAGACGGTTACGGAGCCGGGGGTTCTGCGCCTGCAGCTCGACCGCATTCGCAGCCTGGGATTCTGCGTCGATAACGAGGAATATGTTTCCGGAGCCGCCGGGAGTGCAGCGCCGGTGCGGGGGAGAAACGGAGAGGTGATCGCGGCCCGCAGCGTCGCCGTTCCGAAATTCCG
>CALFXN010000534.1 GCA_937957815.1 uncultured Synergistales bacterium | reverse complement strand
GCATCGCATGCGCCGCACGAAAGGAGGCGTCCTCATCGGCCACATGGACAACTTCGCGGGCGTCCATGCCGTGATGAACGCCTACTTCAGCGGACGGATGAACTACCCGCGAATCCGCATCGAACTGACCCACGGCGAGGAGACCGACATGGAAGGCGCCCGCGAGGTGCTCGAAACGCTCTCGCCCGGCGACATGGTCGTGGTCGTGGACGTAACCGGCGTTCCGACGAAATGCGACTTCACGATCGAAAAGTGCAGGTCGGCCGCGATGCGGTCGTTCGTCCGGACGACGCTCAAGGGCATGTCGTTCGACCTCTTCGAGAACTGCCCCGATCCGATCGCCAGCGAGGACGAATCGGACGTGTACTCCGAAAAGCTCGACACGGTCTTTTTCCTCGGAATCCCCTGCGAGGGGGGAGACTACAACGAAGGCCCGGTATCGTGCCGAGAATCGAGCGTCGAAGCCGTCGCCGAGGCGATCATCCGGCTTGCGGGGGCATTCCAGGAATACGCACGGAACGCCGTCTGACGGGGAGGGACGAATCATGGAATTCGGAACGAAGATCGCCGTCGTTGTAAGGGAGGATCTCGCGGTCTGGCAGAAGCTCAACATCACGGCGTTCGTCGCCGGGGGCGTCGCAAGCGTCGGAGAGACGGTCGGGAAGCCCTACGGAGACGCCGACGGCCGCGAATATCTGCCGATGCTCCGGCAGCCTGTCTTCGTCTATTCGGCGACGAGGGAGACGATCCGCACCGTGTACGAACGCGCCATCCGGCGCGGCGTGCGCCTCGCGATCTACACGGAGGAGCTTTTCGCGACGAGCAACGACGACGACAACCGCGCTGCGGTCCAATGCGTCGCGGGCGCGGCGCTGAACCTCGTAGGCCTTGCCGTGTACGGCGAGAAGAAGGTGGTCGAGAAGGTCGTCGACGGCCTGAAGTTCCACGAGTGATGGCGCCGTCGCCTCCGTTGCGGTAGACTGGAACGGAGGTGACGTTCATGCAGGCCGTCCTCGGGGAAAATCTCGATCGCTCTGTCGCGGCGGAAATCGACCGCACGCGGAAGATCCTCCATGTCGCCGCGTAGTCCCGGGGCATGGCCCCTCCCGGCCGGCCGTCAAGAGGGGGAAACGCGATGACGCTGCGGCCGTCGAATATCGACGAGGTGCTCTTCGAACCGAAGGACACGGAGGTATTCCGGATTCCGGATGTCAAGACGCGGCTCGCCACGCTCCAGAACTACTTCTTCCCGCGTCTTGAGTTTCTCGCCCGTTTCGCGCTGGAACGCGTCGAGCGAATCTACGGCGTGAATCCCTACGACCGAATGACGTTCATCTATCGCCCGAGCCACAGAAAGGACGCGAAGGTCAACGTCGACTTCGGAGAGGCGTACGTCGGGATCTCCGGGAAAAGGCAGTCGAAAAGACCTCTGGCGATCAAACACAGGAACGGGAAGCCGTTCGTTTTTCACCCCTCGCACCTTCTCTTTTCTGTCGACCCTGACGGGTATATTTCCGTCGACTTCCGCCCGTTTCTAGAATACGTTGATTCGGATTTTCTTTCGTCCGCGTCGATGCTTTTCCGAAAGAACGCCGACATGTTGATCCCGATGTTTGCGATACAGAACATCTCGTATCTGGGTGCGTACGACTTTGTCCCGATTGGCGAATACATGTCCTTTACTACGGAAACCAGTTCGGATATTGCGTTCTTCTCCCCGTTCTACAAACTCCCCGCCGACAAGGCGCACGGTCTGTTGAAGCTCGTCGGAGCCTTCGTCGTCCTCTACCCGCTCGTCGATTCCCTCGTCTCGCTCGGAGAGGGAAAAGAACCCCGGTTGCCGGAGATGCTGCAGAAATTCCGCGAGTGGTGGTTCTCCCCGAGGAAGCCTTCGACGCCGGACGCCGACGAACCCGCTCCCGGCGTTCCCGAGATCCCGGAACTGGACAGCTATTCGTTCATACGGGCGGGATTGTGGTGGGACGTCCTCGCGCGCGACAAGTGGACGTGCCGTTCGTGCGGCCGGTCGGCGAAAGACGGGGTCACGCTCCACGTGGACCACATCGTCCCGCGCTCGCTCGGCGGTACGGACGATCCGGACAACCTTCAAACCCTGTGCCGGAAGTGCAACATCGGCAAGAGCAACAGAGACCGCACGGACCTGCGATAATCGTTCCCGCTCTCAGGCGCGACGATGTGCGTTCGGCGATGGTCGGCGCGACCGGAGTCTTTCGCGGGAATCCCGATTGCGGTAGACTGAAAAAGATAAGGAGGAAGACCCGCGCTGCCGAAGAAGCGCTGTCGGGAAAAACCTGGGAGGAATCCGTAATGAAGCGAGTTTTCGTTCCGTCGAATGGCGTCGAGGACTGGAAGTCGTCCTCTGGAGGCGCGGCCGGCGACGGACTCGGCGATTTCGTCAGCGACAGCCTGCGGGACGAGCCGGAAGAGATGCGGCGCATCGGGGCGATGCAGGCGGAATTCGAGCTTGCCCTCCCGCTGAACGCCTGCCCGATGATCTCCATCAGATATCGCTGCCTGGCGCTTGTCGCCGCGAAGAAATTCGGCGCGGAAACGGCCCTGATGTTGATCCACTCGTTCAGCACGGCAAGCTCCGGGTTTGAGGACTTCCGGAGATTCGCCTCCCTGCCCGGACACGATCGCCAGGATCCCGCGCGTCTGTCCGAACGACCTCTACATCGGCTGGCGCCGCAGCGATCCGAAAAACGTCTGCTGAGTCGGATCCGACTGACGTGACGCCGAAACGACCGGCGCCGCAAAAGGGCCCGGACGCCGCAGCCGGGATCCTTCACGGATTTCCCCCCGTAGAATCCGGGTACGCGCGCG
>CALFXN010000533.1 GCA_937957815.1 uncultured Synergistales bacterium | reverse complement strand
CTCGACGGGACATCGATGAGCGGCGGCAAGGGAAAGTGGAACAACACCGATTCGCACGCGAAGGCGTCCGACATGCTGACGCGCTACGGCGGAAAAGTTCTCGGAATCTACGTCCAGACGCCCGACATCATGGGGGCGGGAGTCGTCTCCGCGATCGAGGCCGCGAGGCTCCAGGCGAAGGATTTCGGAATCTGCGGAATCTCTGCATCGGTCCCGAGGGCATCGACCTCATCAAGAAGGGAAAGGTCCTGGCGGTCGTCGAACAGCCCGCGTACGACTCGGCGCTTCTCGCCGTGCAGTACCTCTACGACATGACTCATGGAAAGCCGGTTCCGAAGATCGGCGATACGATCGTCGTAAAGGACGCTCTCTGGTCGCCCGCGCAGGTCGTCAAGAATCCATGGGCCGAAGACGGCGCGTTCGTCGTGCTTAGGGGCCGCTTGTCCCGCAGGAAGTCGGTGCGGACGATCCTCGCCTCTGGGAGAACATGCTGTTCGAAAAGTGACGGACCTTATTTTCGGGGGGCTCTTATGGCAACGCGTTCCTGGGAGCCCCTTCACTTTTTCGAGAAGGCTGAGCGATGCTGCGGATGATGATCGCGCCAGGGAGATACGTCCAGGGTACGGGAGCGGAGGGAATGCAGGGAACCGTGGCCGCATGGCGAACTCGTCCGCGACATCGGCATCGTCGACATGGCGTATTTCACGAACAATTACGATGAACTCCTGAAGGTCCAGAAGACGAAGTTCTGGAAGAACTGCGTCGCGAAGCTCGCTTCCGAGAACGGCATCCGCGTGCTCTCCTTCAACTGGTTCGACGGCACCCGCCACTTCCTCACGAACAAGCCCGTCAGGAAGCCCGAGGATCTCAAGGGAGTCCGGATCCGTACCCCGCGATGCTTCTCGAAGAGTTCGAGAAGCAGGGCAAGATCACTGCGGCCGAGATCATCGCGAAGCGGCAGTTCCAGAACATCACGATGAGCCACTCCTGGGTGACGGCGGCCGTTCCCGTGAGCGCATTCCTGATGATCGTCTCCTCGGGTGTCAGGCTCTTCCGGCAGATCACGAACTTCCCCTCCGCCGTCCACGGCGGCGGAAGGGCGCGTATTCCTGGGGAAGCCTCGCACAGGTGAGCGTCATGCTCAGCACGCTGATGGGAGGCGTCTCCGGCTCGGCGAACGCCGACGCCGTCATGGAAAGCCGGATCCTCGGCCCCGAGATGATCAAACAGGGGTATTCCCGAGGCTACGGCGCGGCCGTCAACGGCCTGACCTCGATGATCACCTGCACGATCCCTCCGAGCATGGGGTTCATCATCTACGGCTCCGAGGGAGAGGTGTCCATCGGACGCCTCTTCGTCGGCGGGGTCATCCCCGGCTTCCTGATGATGGCGATGTTCATGGCGACGGTCCATGTCACCGCCAAACGGGCCGGGTACCTGCCGGTCAACGACCGGCCTCCGAGCGCGCCGGAGGTCCTCGCCGCCCTGAAGGACAACATCTACGCGCTGCTGATCCTGGCGGGGATGTCGCGCGGCGGGATTGACGGACGCAGGCCGCAGCACGACAATGAAACGCACCCGTCGCAATCTGCGGCGGGTGGTGCGCGTTTATTTTTTCGGAAATGAGGTAGAAACCCGTGAAGAATGTCGAAATGAGCGTGAAAGGCGAGATCCTGACGATTACGGTGGACCTGTCGCAGACGTTCGGGAAGTCCTCGAGCGGCAAGTCGACGATCATCGCGTCGACGGAGGGCAACCAGTCCGTGCCGGGGCACGAGACCGTCAAGATCGGGCTGAACGTCTACACGAAGTAGCTGCGGTAGCCTGGCGGGCCGGGCGGTTACCGGGTCGCCAGCTCCAGCGCGCAACGCAGCAATACGTTTGCGCCGCCCGCCAGATCCTCCGGCCTCGTGCGTTCCTCCGGGCAATGGCTCCGGCCGCCGATCGAGGGGACGAAGATCATCGCCGTCGGGCACACGCGGCTCATGTACTTCGCATCGTGTCCCGCGCCGCTCGGCATCGGGATGTTCGACAACCCAAGCTCCCGCACGGTCCGCTCGACGAGCGCGACCATCGACGGGGCGAAGCGCAGCGGCGGCGTGTCGGTCTTCCGCTCCAGGTCGAAGGAGAGCCCGTGTTTGTCGGCGATGCGGCGGACCATGTCCTCGACGGCGTGTTTGCCGCGCTCGAAGAGGTCTTCGTCGTACTGGCGGAAGTCGAGCGTAAACGCCGCTTCCGAAGGGATGACGTTGACCACGTCGGGAGACACGCGAAGACGTCCCATCGTCGTGAGCGCGCCGTTTCCCATCTCTTCGGCGAACGTCCGCAGTTCGCAGCAGAGTTCCGCCGCCGCGAGCAGCGCGTCCCTGCGGTACTCCAGCGGCGTCGTTCCCGCGTGGTTGGCCTCGCCCGAGAAACGGCCGCGCCACCACGCGATCCCCTGGATTCCCTGGACGACGCCGGCCTGAATCTTCCGCCGGTCGAGCACGGGCCCCTGTTCGACGTGGAGTTCGAGGTAGGACGACGCTTCGATCTTCCCCTCCCCGACGTACCCGATCCGCCCCAGTTCCTCCCCGACGGAGACGCCGTCGTCGTCCGTCGTTCGATAGATCCGTTCGAGGTCGAGATCGCCGGACACGTACATGCTTCCCATCATCGTCGGCTGGAAGCGCGCGCCTTCCTCGTTGGTGAAGGCCGTGACCGCGACGGGGGTTTCCGTTTCCACGGCGTGGTCGTTCAGCGTCCGGATGACTTCGAGCCCCGCGAGGACGCCGTAGACGCCGTCATACGGGCCGGCGTCCCGGACCGTGTCGAGATGCGACCCCATCATGACGGGTTTCGCGCATCCGTTGCGTCCGGGACGGACGCCGCAGATGTTGCCGACCGGGTCGACGACGACGTCGAGCTTCGCGTCGCGGAGCCATGCTGCGAAGAGATCCCTTCCCGCCCGGTCTCCGTCGTCCAGCGCGAGGCGGGTCCGTCCCGCGCCGCCGGGCCGCCCCCCGATGTTTCCCATTTCCCCGAGAGAGCGGAGCAGCCGTTCGACGTCGATCCGCAAGTCGTTCAAGTCGCTCATGAGATGACCTCCGTTCGTTCCGTTTCGGCGTGTTGCTTCCGGAACCTGTTCTCGTACGCGGTGTAGATCTCGTGATAGTGCTCGACCATCTTCCGGATGGTCAGGTCGCACTGCATGTCCCACAATCCGTTCGCGAGCGCCTCGTGTTCGCGAATGATGGTTTCCGGTCGACGCTGCTCGTGGATCGAATAGATCGCGATCCGGGTGACCTCGTCGCTGATTTTCCTCCAGATCTCGTCGAGACGGCGATTGCGGATACTCGCGATGATCGCGGTGTGGAATTTCATGTCCTCCTTGATGAAGGCGATCGAGTCGTCCGTGAGACCTTTCATGTTGTTGATCAACGGAATGAGCATCCCGGCAAGAAACCGGGGCTCGCCTGAAGAGAATATCGCCCTGATCGCGAAGGGTTCGACCATCTCGCGGAGCATGAAAACCTCCCTGACATCGTCCATGCTGATGCCGCGCACGACGATCTTCCGCTTCTCCTGCAGCAGGATCCACCCGTCCTGTCCGAGGCGCTTGAGCGCCTCGCGCACGGGAGTTCGGCTCGTGCCGAGGGCTTCGGCGAGGGAGCGTTCCTGGACGACGCTCTCCGGAGGCAGACGCAGCTCGACAATCCGAGACTTGATTTCGTTGTACACGCGATCGGCAAGATTCTGCCGTTCTTCATCGTTCCGTGGGGTCATTTCCTCCGATGCATCTCCCATGTGTGGATTTCCGGCGGCGTATCGTCGGCGGAACGTGTCCGGGAATCGTTGAAAAGGTTCATTGTATTGTAACAAAAAGAATCTCCCTGTCACCGAGCATCCTCCGGAGACCCGGATTCGACCGGAGGGGGGCAGCGGCCGTCCCGGCGGCCCCGGTCTTTTGATATATTATGCACAAGGTATGCCAAAAATCAATAAGGTATGCCTTGACAATTTTTGGCATACCGAGATATGATACGGCTCGTGCTATTGGAATAGTCGCACAACGTTGAGTGTTGTGATTTTCATTCGTCGTCTCGGTGTTTCGAAGAAAGAGGAGGGATTGGATGCTGCGTGTCGGAATCGCTCAGATCGATATTTCGATCGGAAACCGTGAGGCAAACCGGCAGAAAGTCGCGGACTGGATGAAGCGGTATTACGTGAAGAGTCCCCAAGAGACCGTCATCGTTCTCCCGGAAATCTGGGACGTGGGGTATGCCCTCGAGGACGCCGGGCGTCTCGCGGATCCGGAAGGCGCTTCGGCTGCGGAATTTCTCGGACATCTGGCGCGGGAGTACGGAACCTGGTTCGCGGGCGGATCCGTGCTTGCCGGCACGAAGACCGGGGCGGCGAACCGCGCACAGGTGATCGATCCGCAGGGCAGGCTCGTGGCGCAGTACGACAAGATTCATCTGATTCCGCTGATGGACGAGCAGAAGTATCTCGATGCCGGGAAATCCGACTGTATCTTCCGGATCGGCGACACGACCGCCGGGTGCGTGATCTGCTACGACATCCGCTTCTGCGAGTGGCTGCGCCTGTACGCCCTTCGCGGAACGAAGGTCCTTTTCGTCTCCGCCGAATGGCCGAAAATCCGCATCGATCACTGGAAGGCGCTGCTCAAAGCCCGAGCGATCGAGAACATGATGTACGTCGTCGCGTGCAACAGGGTGGGAACGTCGAAGGACACGCTCTTCGGCGGTTCCTCTGTGGTTCTCGACCCCTGGGGAACGGCGCTCTTCGAGGCCGGTGAGGGAGAGGAAGGACATTTCGTCGTCATCGATCCCTCGAAAGTCGACGAGATCCGCGATCACCTTCAGGTGTTCCGCATGCGAAGACCGGAGCTCTACAGGGAGTAGGACCGGATTTTCCCGGAAGACACGACTCGTTTCAATTCCAAACGATCCTGGAGGTACGGTGGAGACATGGCGAAATATACGGTATTCATGACGGACAAGATCTGGCCCGATATCGAAATCGAGAAGGGGATCCTGAAGAGCGTCGACGCAGAGCTGATCCTCTCGAAGGGCGGTACGCCCGAGGAGATCTGCCGCGAGGGAAAGGACTGCGACGCCCTGATGGTTCTCTTCACGCCCATGAAGAGGGAATTTCTCGGAATGTTCGATCATTGCGGCCTCCTGGTCCGGATGGGGATCGGGACGAATACGGTGGACCTTCCGTTCGCGACGGAACGGGGCATCATGGTCTGCAACGTTCCGGACTACTGCCAGGAGGAGGTCGCCGACCACGCGATGGCGCTCTTTCTGGAGATCACCCGGAAGGTCGGGATGCTCGACCGGCAGGTCAGGTCGGGCGGATGGGACATGTCGATCGCGGACCCGGTTCCGCGCCTTCAGGGGAAGGTCTTCGGACTCCTGGGGTGCGGCGGCATCGGGCGAATGACGGGGAGGCGCGCGGCGTCTTTCGGGATGCGGCTTGCGGGGTATGATCCGTATCAGCCCGAGGAGGTCTTCATCGACGAACGGATCAAGCGGTACGACGATCTCCGGAAATTCCTCGCGGAAGTCGACGTCGTGTCGCTCCATGTGCCTCTGACTCCCGAGACCGCGGATATAATCAACAAGGAGACGCTGAATTTCATGAAACCGACGGCGTACCTGATCAATACGTCCCGCGGAGCCCTCGTGGTCGAGGACGACCTCTACGACGCGCTGGCGGCGAAGAGAATCGCCGGAGCCGCGCTGGATGTTCTCCGCGTGGAGCCGCCGAAGGAGAAGACGCGGTTTGCGGATCTTTCGAACATCGTGATCACGCCCCATGCCGGGTGGAACTCGGAGGACGCGATCCCCGAACTTCGCGTGAAGGCGGCGCAGGAGGTGGTGCGCTTCTTCACGGAGGGGCGCCCGAAACATCTGGTCAACAGGGAAATTCTGGAAGTCGCAGCGGTTCGCTGAGATCCGTCACACACATAAAAAGGGAGGTTCGAAGAAATGAAGGGCAAAAGGTTCCTTGGTATGGCGCTGTGCGTTGCGTTCATGGCGGTCGTTCTCCTGTGCAATGCGTCCGTTTCCGTTGCGGCCGACGTCCTGAAGCTGAAGATCGGCCACGTCGTCACCGAGACGGGCGGCGAGCATCTCGGCTCCCTGAAGTTCGCGGAGCTGCTCGACAAGAAGTCCGGCGGAAAGATCAAGCTTCAGATATTCCCCAACGGTCAGATCGGCGGAAACCGCGAGATGATCGAGTCCATGCAGGCCGGCGCCCTCGACATGGCGCTCCCGGCGCTTCCCGCCCTGGGCGGATTCACCGACAAGACCAAGGTCTTCGATCTCTTCTACCTCTTCGACGACAACAAGCAGGCCGAGAAAGTCCTCGACGGACCGGTCGGCCAGGAAGTCGCGAAGTCCGTCGAAGCCGCGAATATCAAGATCATCTCCTGGTGGTCCCAGGGCTTCCGCGAGACGACGGCAAACAGGGAGATCCGGACGCCGGCCGACCTGAAGGGACTCAAGATCCGGGTCATGGAGAATCCGCTTCACATCGAGGCATGGAACACGCTCGGCGCGAGCGCGATCCCGATGGCGTTCTCCGAGGTTCTGACGAGCCTTCAGCAGGGCGTTCTCGACGCGCAGGAGAATCCCTACCAGAACATCGTGAACTAGATCGGAAGAGCGTCGTGTAGGGAAAGAGTGTAGATCTCGGTGGTC
>CALFXN010000532.1 GCA_937957815.1 uncultured Synergistales bacterium | reverse complement strand
CAAGGATCGACAGGCACGCGGTGCTGTAGTACCCGTGATCCATGAGGACCGCCTCGATTCTTTCCCCGTCCTCCATCTGCCAGAGGAACTTCCGGGTTCCGTCCTGCGACGTCTGCTCCCTGACGAGTACGGGCGGCATGATCAGAAGCTCGTACACGAGACGTTCCCTGAGTTCTTTCGAGAGATTCGTCATCGAATGGATCTGGAAGACCTTCTTGTCGTAGATCCAGCCGCAGATCTGGTCCGCGCGGAAGCGCGGCTGGCCGAAGCGCTCCGTCACGAGCGACACCCATTCGCCGTATTCGAGATCAAGCGCCTTCACCGGTTCCTGCATGATTCTCCATTCCTCCCCGTGGGCGCGTGGCCCCGTCGATTTCTGCGTTCATTATATCGTCCCGGAAGTCCTTCGGAAGGGGGAATGGAGACGAGTTCTGTGTTCGGGAATCACGATGGAATAAAAATACCAATAGTGGGTATTTCGTCAAATATTGATTTATGGAAAGGAAAGACAGAAAAACTGGACATCCCGATGCTATCGGGTAGACTTCAAATATACAGAAAATTATGTATGCGCGGTTCAGACCGAGGAGGGGTAGAAATGGCATCGATTCGAAAACTGATACTCGCAGCGTGCGTTCTCCTGTGTTTCGCGGGTGCTTCCCTTGCGGCGGACATAGCCCTGACATCGGCCGGACAGAGTCCGGACGCGATGATGGTCCGCGTCGTTCTGAAGAAGCTCGGCGTCGAGGCGGATTACGATCCGCTGATGAAGCCCGAGGCATTCACTCAGAAGATCCTGATCGTCGTCATCGGCGGAAGTTCGAAGGGGCTCGGCGCAGCGGGAATCGACAAGGACCAGGAGATCGCCCGCCTGACGGCGCTCCTGGAGACCGCGTCCGAAAAGGGCGCGAAAATCCTCGCGATGCACGTCGGCGGCGAAGGGAGGCGCGGAAAGCTCTCCGACGAGTTTATCACCGTGGTCGCTCCGTCGGCCGCGAAACTGATCGTCGTCGACGGCGGCGACGCTGACGGGATTTTCGCGAACATCGCGAAGGAGAAGAAGATTCCCGTCCTCGGGGCCCCGAACGTGAGCGGAGTCGCCGGGCCGTTGAAGGCGATCCTGACGGAGTGGGGCGTCGCGACGAAGTAGGAGGCCGCCATGAGCTGGTTCTGGCCTGAAGGCTTCTACGCGGCGGCAATGCTCGGGGCGTTCGCGGCGGGGGCGTTTGTCTTCCGGCTCCCGATCGCGA
>CALFXN010000531.1 GCA_937957815.1 uncultured Synergistales bacterium | reverse complement strand
CCGAGAGGACCGATTCAAAGGGCGACAGTTCGTCCTCCCCTTCCGCGTTCCCGATCGCGAGGATGCCGTACCCCTCTCCGCTGAGCGTCTCCGAGATCGCGTCCTCCGTCTCCTCGGCCTCGGAGTTCCAGATATCCCCGGCGTCCACGACCTGCGCCCCCTCGTCGTCGTCGACGGAGAGCAGCGACGGGGCTTCCGACGCTCCCATGACGACAATCGCGTCGAATCCGCTCTTCTTGAGCGCTACGGGAAAGGCTCCTTCGAGACGTACCGTTCCGATTCCCGCACCGTCCGGCATCCTGAAGACGGCGGTCCCACGGTCGAACCCGTCCATCGGCGCGCCCGTCAGCGGCCCTGCCGTGAAGACCACCGGGTTGTCCGCCTCGGCCGCGGGAACCATCGGGTCAGCCATATACCGGAAAAGCCGGACCGCAATCCCCTCGCACCCGACATACGCGCGCAGCCACTCCTCGGGAAGCGGCAGCTCCTGCGCCGTTTCCTCGGTCAGATCGACAACGAGAACCCGTCCCCAATACCCCTTCATACCCATCCGTCCCTTCGTCGTTTTCTCTCTCACAGGCCGGAGCGCCCCACTCCGGTCCCTTCTCCCTCGCGGAACCCCGCGCGCTCGGCGACGAAGTAGAGCGGTCGTCCCTTCGCCTCGCGGTAGATGCGCCCGATGTATTCCCCCATGATCCCCAGGCACAGGAGCTGAACGCCGCCCATAAAGAGCAACGCGATGAACATGAGCGTCCAGCCGCTCACCCAGATATTCGTGAACAGCCGCAGCACGAGCGCGTAGACGATTCCGAGAAGCGCCATCGCACTCGCGGAAAAGCCCGTGAACGTCGCCACGCGCAGCGGTTTCGTCGAGAACGACAGAATGCCGTCGAGCGCGAACGCGAGCATCTTCCTCAGGGGATACTTGCTTTCTCCCGCGAAACGTTTCGCGCGGTCGTACGGAATAGCGCACTGCCGAAAGCCCACCCAGCTTATCATGCCGCGCAGGAACCGGTCGCGCTCGGGCATCTGCCGCACGGCCTCGACGACGCACCGGTCCATGAGTCGGAAGTCGCCCGTATCGAGAGGGATCGGCGTATCCGAAAGGCCGTTCAGGATCCGGTAGAATCCCCTCGCCGTCGCGAGCTTGAAGGCCGTCTCCCCTTCGCGGCTCCTCCGCCGTCCGTACACGACGTGAAAGCCCTTCTTCCATGCGTCGAGCATCTCGGCGATGACCTCGGGCGGATCCTGGAGGTCCGCGTCGATGAGGACGACGGCGTCTCCGGAGGCGTGGTCCATCCCGGCGGTGACGGCGATCTGGTGCCCGAAGTTCCGCGAGAACGACACCATCCGGACCCTGTCGTCGGCGTCCGCGAGCTCTCGGAGGATTCCGGGCGTCCCGTCGCGGCTTCCGTCGTTCACGTAGACGATCTCCCATGTCGCGCCGAGCCGGTCGAGAACGGCCGACAGGCGCCGGTGCGTCTCCCGCAGGACGGCCTCTTCGTTATAGCACGGGACGACGACCGAAAGGACCGGTGCCATCACTCCGCCTCTTCCATTCCGAGCGTCGAGGCGCGGAGACGCTTGTCGGAGAAGACGTCCTTCTTCGGACCGAAACGCCGCCGATGCCATTCCCAGGCGGTCCGGACGATATCTTCGATCGCCGGAAACGCGCGTTTCCACCCGAGCGTCCGTTCGGCCCTCTTCGAGGAGGCGACGAGAACTGCCGGATCTCCGCTCCGACGCCCGGCCTCGGCGACCGGAACCGGATGCCCCGTTACGGCGCGGACGGTATCGATGACCTCGCGGACCGAATACCCCGTTCCATTCCCGAGGTTGAACGCCTCGCATCCGCCCTTTCCCTTCAGGAGGCGTTCGAGCGCGCTCACGTGGGCCGATGCGAGGTCGCTCACGTGGACGTAGTCCCGGATACAGGTTCCGTCCTTCGTCGGGTAATCCGTTCCGAAGAGCGTCGCGACGTCGCGACGGCCGAGCGCAACGTCGAGAAGGACCGGGATCAGATGCGTCTCCGGCTCGTGATGCTCTCCCGTCCGCCTGAGGACGTCGGCTCCTGCCGCGTTGAAGTACCGCAGCGAGACGCTCTTCAGGCCGAACGCGTCGTGGAAGCGCCTGAACGCCGTTTCGACGAAGGCCTTGCTCTCCCCGTAGGGGTTCGCAGGAGCGAGCGGTGCGTCTTCCGTGATGACCGTCGTATCCGGCTCGCCATAGACAGCCGCCGACGACGAAAAGACGAGGCGCTTCACGCCGTGGGCCTTCATGACTTCGAGAAGCGCCAGCGTCCCCGCGACGTTGACGTCGTAGTACTCGTCGGGCCGTTCCATCGATTCGCCGACGAGCGAACGGGCCGCGAAGTGGACGACGCCATCGATCGGGTGCGCCCGGAAAACCGCGTCGAGCGCGTTCCGGCTGCGGATGTCTCCTTCGACGAAGACGGCCCCGAACGCGAGGTCGCGATGTCCGCGGCTCAGATCGTCGTAGACGACGACGCCGTGCCCCGCCGCGATGAGCGCGAGGCTCGCCGCACTTCCGATGTACCCTGCACCGCCGGTGACGAGGATCATGGTCATTCTCCCTTCGTGACGGACCTTCGGCCGTTTCTGCGGAACCGTAGTCAATCCTACGGCAGGATGCGCTTTCGGGCAATGGGATGACGCGACGCTTTCGTCCGTCCGGGCGTGGTATCCGCGAGGGGCGTTGCTGTAGAATGATGCGCGGACGCCTGCATTCCAATTCTCCTGACGCGGAGGAATCACGATGACACATACCGTTGCGGTCGTCGGGGCCGGAATCACCGGACTCGCCGCCGCCTTCGACCTGATCGCCGGAGGGGACGCCGTCACGCTGTTCGACGTCTCTCCGGAAACCGGAGGACTGGCCTTCGACGTTCCGTGCGGGCACGGGCGCGTCGAGGCGTTCTACCGCCATATCTTCACGAGCGACACGAACATCCTGGACCTCGCGGCTGAGCTCGGTCTCGGCGGATCCATCCGCTGGCACGAACCGGACAACGCCGTCGCGCTCCCCGGCCCCGGAGGAAAGACGACCCTCCATCCGTTCACGACCCCCGGAGACCTGCTGCGTTTCTCGCCGCTTTCAATCGTCGGACGTCTCCGGCTCGGGATCTCGGTGCTCGGCGCGAAGCGCGTACGCGACTGGCGGGCGCTCGAAGGGAAAACCGCGCGTGACTGGGTGGTCCGGACCGCGGGACGCGACGTCTGGCGCACGGTCTGGGAGCCGCTGATGCGCTCGAAGTTCGACGACGACGCCGACGACGTGTCGGCCGTCTGGCTCTGGAACAAGCTTGCGCTGCGCGGACACACCCGCTCCTCGGGGATGAAGTCGGAACTTCTCGGCTACATGGACGGAGGATTCGGCCGCATCGCGCTCTCGCTGACCGACCGGATCCGAACGGGTGGGGGAACGGTCGCGACCGGAACGACCGTCGACCGGATCGAACGGGTGGAAGACGGCCGTCTTTCGATTGCGGCGACGGGGCCGAACGGTTCAGGCGCCCGGATCTTCGACCGCGTTCTCTGGACCGCGGCTCCGTCGCTCTTGGCCGACGCGATGCCGGCCCTGCCACCGGATGCCGCGCGCGTCCTCCGCGGCGTCCGCTACAAGGCGAACGTCTGCGCCCTGCTCGAACTGTCGCGGCCGCTTTCGTCCCGCTACTGGATTTCGGTCGCCGACCCCTCGATCCCGTTCGTCGCCGTCATCGAACACACGAACCTCGTCGGAACGGAACCGTACGGACGGCACATCGTCTACCTGAGCCGCTACCTCGACGCGTCGAAGCGACTTTTCACGGCGACGGACGGCGACGTTCTCGATTGTTTCATGGCCGCGTTGCAGCGCATCGCTCCCGGGTTCGACCCCGCGACGGTCCTCTCCGCGCGCGTCACGCGTGCGCGCTACGCCCAACCCGTAATCCCACGCGGCTATTCGGACAGGATCCCCCCGTTCGACCCCGCTCCCGGGAGCCCGATCTTCCTCGCCTCGATGCCGCAGATCTACCCCGAGGACCGCGGAATGAACTACGCCGTCCGGATCGGCCGCGAGGCCGCTGCGAGAATGCTTTCGCCGGAGGGGCCGCGATGAGCGACTACCCCGCCCTGCTGAAGCTCCTCTTCGCCGGAGAATACGGAGTCTGGTTCCTGAAGTGGTGGGGCGCGATCGTCCTGCTCGGACTGATCGCCGCGCCGCTCACGCGCGTCTTCATGGGGAGCCTTTCCGACCACGGCTATCCGTTCGCGCGCGTGACCGGATGGCTTCTCCCGGCGCTCGGGGTCTTTCTCGCGTCGATCCTCCGCGTCCTTCCGTTCACGCGTCAGACGATCCTTCTCTCGGTCGCGGCCCTCGCGATCCTTTCGCTCGCCGCGGCGTTCGCGACGGCGCGCCGCGAGGGACTCCGGTCCTGCTTCCCGTCCCTTTCCGCGATCCTGACGACCGAATACCTTTTCCTGATCTGCCTCGCGGGATGGGCGTTCGTACGGAGCTTCCGCCCCGACATCGAAGGGCTCGAGAAATTCATGGATTTCGGGTTCGTCAACGCCGCGCTGCGCGCGGAATGGATGCCCCCCGTCGACATGTGGCTCGCGGGGGAACCGATCAACTACTACTATTTCGGGCACTATCTGACGGCGTTCATGATCCGTCTCACGGGAGTCCCTCCCGAGGTCGGCTACAACCTCATGATCGCGACGCTGTTCGCGCTCGCCTTCACGCTCGCGTTCTCCCTCGGGGCGAACCTCGCCGCGCGGTTCCTTTCCGACAGACCGCGGCTCGCGACGATCGCCGGGCTTCTCGCGGGCTGCCTTCTCGCGCTCGGCGGCAACCTTCACGGCTTCATCTTCGGCGATCTGCTCCCCGTCCTGAAGGAGCGGGGATACGTGTCCCTCGAACTGAAACCGTACCACTATCCCGACGCGACGCGCTTCATCGGATACTACCCGAAGGAGACCGACGACAGGACGATTCACGAGTTCCCGTCCTACTCGTTCGTCGTCTCCGAGCTCCACGGGCACGTCCTCGATATCCCGGTCGTCCTGACAGCGATCGCCTGCTGCCTCGCAGCCGTTCTCGCGCGACGGAGGCGACCGGGCGACTCTTCCGCGCGCGCTCCGGCGATCGAACCGGCGGAGTGGCTTCTCGCGCCGCTCCTTTCGGTCATCTGGATGACGAACTCGTGGGATTTCCCGATCGTCGCGGGAGTCGCGACGGGGAGCATGCTCCTCGCGCGCCTCGCCGTCCGCCCGACGGCCCGGTCCGCGATCGATGGTCTCGCCGCCGCCATGATCGTCGTCCTCTGCTCGGTTCTCCTGAGCGTCCCGTTCACGCTCCACTTCGTCAACATCACGCAGGGGATTCACGCCGTCATGTCGCGCAGCCCCCTCTGGCAGCTCGCCGTACTCTGGGGGTATCAGGGCTTCTTCGTCGTCTCACTCCTTATCTTTCTGGCCGTCAGAAGCGTCGCGATCCTCCGCGAGAGGGATACGCCCGGACGGATTCCCGCCCTCCTGACGCGCCACGAGCCCGAGGATCTCTTCATTCTCGGACTCGCCGCCGCCGGAGCGCTTCTCGTGCTCCTCCCCGAGCTCATCTACGTGAAGGATATCTACGGAACGACCTATCATCGGTCGAACACGATGTTCAAGCTCACGTATCACGCGTTCATGCTCCTCGCGATCGTCTCCGCGTACACGGCGGTCCGCGTCCCGGCACACTTTCACGGGTGGAAGGGACTCGCGGCCGGACTCGTCGTCGCGTGCGTCGCGATTCTCCCGATGACGTATCCATGGAAGGCGATGAACGGCTTCTACGCGCGCCCCACACCTGCGAACTACAAACGCCTCGACGGACTCGCCTTCCTGCCCGCAGACGAGCGCGACGCGATCCGCCGGCTGAACGACACCGTCCGCGGAAATCCGGTCGTTCTCGAATCGGACGGGGACAGCTACA
>CALFXN010000530.1 GCA_937957815.1 uncultured Synergistales bacterium | reverse complement strand
GGTCCTGCGTGTCGAGGGCCTGTTGCACGAGCGCGATCATCCGGTCCGCCTTCGCCGCATCGGGCTCGTCGACGACGGCCGGAAGGCAGGGCGGAACGTCATAGACGTTCGTGAAGCCCTTCCCGGACGCGAGGAGCATCGGCCCTTTGAGCGACGGCCACTGCCAGCCGTTCGTCCACGACGACGCCTCCATCCGGCCCATCGACCGGTCGAGGATCGTCACGGACTGGTCGAGGTACTGGTGCGGGTACAAGGCGTACAGCGTCCCGTCCCCGGACGGGGATTCGCCCGCAACGGGCGCGGTCGTATAGGCGAACGAAGCGGTCACGGAGCTTCCCGAGAGCTGCGGCGCGACGCGCGTATCGGTCACTTCCGCGAACGCGCGGGACGCGAACGTCGCGAGAAGCTTCCTGACGTCCGCCTCGGACGGTTCGTCGTAGACCGTCTTTCCCCACGGGAAGGGGAGGACGGCGACAGCGTAGTGCGATCCGCCCGAGCAGACGGCCGTGTTCAGCACCCGCGCGTCGTCCTTCTGCGTCTTGTCGAGCGTCCAGGTCGACCCGGCGGGGCCGAAGACGGCGTAGACGGTGTAGGTGCTGTAGTCCTTGCTGACCGCGCCGTCGTCGGGGAGGTACGCCTTCCCGAACGGAACCTGGTTGATCACGGCGAACGAGGGGCAGTCGATCTTCTGGCCGTTCGCCTGCCCCGAGTTGACCTGGAACGAATCGCCCTCGAGCGGGACGACCTTTCCGATGTTCCACGACTGGAACGTCACCTGCGGCGCGCCCTTCGCGAGTTTCACGAGAAGAAACGGGCAGCCGTTTCCGGCCGTGACGGTCATCGTCTCGGCGGCCGACGTCATCGAGAAGTTCACGAACCAGTCGCTCCAGCCCGTCACCTTCACGCCCGCGAAGGCCGCATCGTTCCAGCCCGACAGCGTCGAGCCGAGGTAGAGGTCCTGGTCGAAGAACGCGTTGAAGTAGGGGGAGATCCCCTTGCTCGCACCGCCGACAACCTCCTGCATGAACCCCGCGCCCGCTGTCAGGACGTCGCCCTTCATTCCGGCGCGGCGGCTGTCGGGGACGTTGAGCGAGACGGCGAGGCCGCCCTTCTGCGGCTGGAACACGAGCGGCTCGCTGAAGACCTGCCAGGAGAGGCCGTGCCGCTGCGCCTTCATGCCCGCGGGCCTGTCGGGGAGATCGGCCGGATCGAGCCACGCGAGCGGCGTCCACCAGTCGCTCGTCGGGACCTTGCGCTTCCCGGCGGCCGCGGCGTCGACGTTCGGCCCGATCGCCGGAAGCGCCATTGTCACATTTCCGTTGTCGGGTTTCTTTCCGTCGGCGGGTTTCGTCACGGCGTAGCTTCCCGCCCCTCCGGGCGAGATCCAGTCTGCGGCCGTCGCCTGGGACACGAACGGGAGCATGAGCGCGAGCGCGCACAATATCGGAATGAACGGCGCATGGAATCGGGCGTTCGTCTTCGTCATACACGGCCCCCCCTTGGAGTGTTCATCTATGCAAGAATAAAAAAAATATACGAACAAACGAAGTATAGGCGTTCCTCCCCTCCGCGTCTACGGCGGGCGTTTCCGCTCGCCGGGGATGCTACAATAGATCATATTCGTTCCAGCGCCGAATGTGTTTCGAGAATGATCTTCCGGAGGAAACGCCATGCTCCCGTTCTTCGGGCGATCGGCGCGGCTGACGTTCCTCGTGGTCCTCGCCGCGCTGTCCGCCGTCGTTCTGCTCCTGGCCGTCCAGGTCATCGAACGCCGATGGGCTTCGGTTCGCGAGGCTCGCGCGCTCGAACGGAGAAACGCCGAGGCGAACGAACTCGCCTCCGCGATCTCCGACCTCGCGTTCGAGCGGGGCAGGTCGGCGGTGCTTCTCCGAAAGCCCGACCCCGCAACGGCCGACGACCGAAAATTCCTCGAGGATCGCCGAACGCGATCCGACGCGTTTCTCCGCCCCTTCACCGAAACCCCGGACGAAAACCGGAAGACCATCGCCGCGTCGTACCTGACGATCCGCTCCCTCCGCTCCCGCGTCGACGCCGACCTTGAGGTCCCGCGGAACGATCGCGATCCGGCGCTTCCCGACCTCTGGTTCCTGGAGACGAGCGAACTCCTCGACCACATGTCGGAGTTCATCTTCCACATGTCGTTTCCTGAGGAGGAACGGACCGGAGAATACGTTCCGATGGCGCTTCTGCGGTCCGCGGCGGTCGATTTCCGGAAACAGGCCGGAAAGCTCTCGTCGATGCTCGCGCAGATCCTCGCCCGGGGCCGCGGTCCGACCCACGCCGAGGCACGCCTGATCCGGGAGGAACGCCGGACGGAGTTGGCGTCGTTCGGAAACGTCGGTGACTTCGCGTACAGGACCGGCAACGAGGCAATCCTCGCCGCGTTCGCAAAGGTGGAAACGCTTTACGCCCTCAAGTTCCGCCATCTCCAGGACACGATTCTCGACGGAACCGTCTCCCCGCTTCCTTCCGTCGGACAGTACCTGGAGCGATCCGTCGCCCCTCTGGACTCCGTCAGGGAGCTTCTCTCGACCGTCAGGGCGCAGACGGACGCCGTCGCCGGGAGAATCGCGAAGCGATCGCGCGACGAACTCCGGACGGTCGCCGGAACGCTCGGGGCGCTGCTGCTGGCGGTCATCGCGCTGCTCGCCCTTCTCGTCGTGCGCGTCGCGTCTCCGATGCGGCTCGTCGCGGACGCCGTGACGCGATTCCGGAGGGACGACCTCGAAACGCCGGTCCCACCGCCCGTGCGGCGCGACGAGTTCGGACGGCTTCTCGAAGAACTCGAACTGCTCCGGCTCGCCAGGCACGAACGCGAAGCCCTTTTCCGATCCGTCCGGGAGGACGAAGCGTGGATCAATCTGGTTCTGGACTCGCTCCCCGTTCGGATCATGCGCGTCAGCCGCGACCTCCGGTATCTCTACGTCAACCGGGCCTTTGGAGGTCTGAGCGGCCTGCCGCGGTCGGCCGTGATCGGAAGGACCGTCGCGGAGATCCTCGGAAAGGACCTCTTCGGTCTCCACGAGCATCACATGAAGGCCGCCCTCACCGGGCGGACCGAGCGGTACGAGGTGCGCCGCCGCGCGAAAGGGGCCGAATTCGTCGACTCGGTCGCCTGCGTTCCCCACGTCGACGGACAGGGGAATGCCGCGGACTTTTTCATGCTCTGCGTCGACGTCACGGAGCGCGCGCGGCTCGAAGAGCGATTGAACGACCTCGCGTCACGCGATCCGCTGACCGGCGCGTTCAACCGGAGGGCGTTCATGGAGCGCGTCGAATCGGAGCTTGAGCGGCGGTCGCGCGCCGGCGCGCCGCTTTCCTTCGCGATCGTCGACCTCGACCACTTCAAGAACGTCAACGATACGTGGGGACACGCGGCCGGCGACGAAGTCCTGAAGGTCATCGCCGAAACGTGCCGCCGCGTCCTGAGGAGCCCGGATGTCTTCGGCAGGTTCGGCGGCGAGGAATTCGTCGCCCTCCTTCCCGGTGCCGACTTCGCTGAGGCCGGACGCGTCGCGGAACGCCTGCGCTCCGCGGTCGAAACGGCCGTCGTCGAAACGAGCGACGGCTCCATCCGCGTGACGCTCAGCGCCGGATACACGACCGCGCGCCCCGGGGATACGCCCGAGGACCTCCTGCGTCGTTCCGACGCCGCCCTCTACGAAAGCAAGCGCTCCGGGCGCAACAGGGCGAGCGGAGTCTAGACGGTCGTCCCCCCTTGACAGGCGTCGTTGTCGGCTCTATTATGTTTTATAAATCAAACATAATAGAGCCGTTCGTGGAGGAAATCCCGATGCACGTCGTCCGGTCGTTCATGGAATTCGCGAAGCGCCAGGAAACACGCGAGTATGTCGAGTCGATGTTCCTGTTCTACGCCGCGCCGGTCATCATGCGTCTCCGGTGCGGCAGTCTCTTCGCGATTCGCCGCGACGGGGACAACATCGCCGCGGCGTGGAAGGAAGTCGGAACGAGCCTTCTCGAACGGCACGATGTTCGGGCCATTGAACTTCCGTCGAAGCGCGGCGGATGGAATTCCGTTCTTCTGCTCGCGTACGACCCGCCGACGCTCCGCGACGCCCTTTCCTCGGACGCGGCCGTCGGGATTCTGTGCGAACGCCGTTACGGGAACTGCGCGGATGTCGACGGATGCCTCCGCTGCCTGAAGGAACGGTTCGGCGGGGAGTTCCCGCACGAGATCGGGCTCTTTCTCGGATATCCGCCCGGGGATGTCCGGGGGTTTCTGAGAGACAACGGAAAAGGGGCGGTCGCGACGGGGTATTGGAAAGTCTATTCGAACGTCCGGGAGGCGAAAACGAAATTCCGGAAGTTCAGAAGCGCCGAGCGGAGCGTCGCGAGGGAGATATTGCGTCGGTCCGCTGCGCGCGCATCGTGAGGAAAGAACGATCGATCGGATCCGAAGGAGGGTGCCCTGTGTCGAAAGTGCTTGTCGTGTATTGGTCGGGAACCGGAAATACGGAGCGAATGGCGGAACTCGTATCGGGAGGAGCCGTTTCCTCGGGAGCCGAGGTGACGCTGAAGCGGGTTTCGGAAGCGTCCGTCGGCGAGATCGTGAAGTATGACGTCGTCGCGTTCGGGTCACCGGCCATGGGGACCGAGGTCATCGAGGAAAACGAAATGGAGCCCTTTTTCGCCGAAGCGGGCACGATCATCGCGGGCAGGAAGGTCGCTCTCTTCGGCTCCTACGGCTGGGGCGACGGAGAATGGATGCGGACCTGGGCGGCACGGGCCAGGCGAAGCGGAGCGCTGCTCCTCGACGAGGGACTTGCGGTGAACGAGACGCCCTCAGGAGCGAGCGCGGATCTGTGCGTCGAATACGGCAGGAAGATCGCGGCGTTCTGAGAGCGCCGCGGCGAACGAAAGGGCCCCGTCGCTTCCCTCCGGGGGAGAAGCGACGGGGCCCTTTCACATCCGGCCGCGCCTACGACAGCCCGAAAAATCGTCCGCCCTGATAGACCACCACGGCGAGGACGTATCCCGCGAGCGTCGTGTACGCGACGAGGAAGAACGTCCACCGCCAGCTGTTCGTCTCGCGTTTGAACGCGGCCACGACCGCGACGCACGGGACGTAGAGCAGCGTCATCACGAGGAACGCGTAGGCCGAGAGCGGCGTGAAGAGGGATGGGAGCACCGCGGCGAGCCCCTCTTCGCCCGTCCCGAGCAGCGTTCCGAACGTCCCGAGGACGACCTCTTTCGCGAGGAATCCGAAAAAGAGCGCGACTCCCGCCTGCCAGAAGCCGAACCCGGCCGGAGCGAGAAGCGGCGCGATCAGTGTTCCCAGGCGTCCGACGAAGCTCTCCGCCGAACCGTACTCCACGCCGAACGGCAGGCTGGCGAG
>CALFXN010000529.1 GCA_937957815.1 uncultured Synergistales bacterium | reverse complement strand
AAAATGTTCCTGACGCGACTTGGCTTCGGCTCGAAAGCGGTCGTAACGGGCGATATCACGCAGGTCGACCTCCCTTCGGGGAAGGTTTCAGGCCTCAGGCAGATACGACCGATTCTTGAGGGGATCGAGGGGATTTCCTTCAACTATCTTTCGCACAGCGACATCGTCCGACACGAAATTGTTCAAAAGGTTGTGCAAGCATATGAGCGATACGAAAAGAGAATCGCCGAAGAAAAATAGAACGCGGGACGTCGCCGGCTCTTTCCTGAGAGGCGGGACGGCGTCGCGTACGCTCTCGTCGCTTCTCGTGCTGATTCTCTGCGCCGTCATGATCGTGACCGTCAAGTGGATGCTCGACGGCCGCGTCTCGGGGTTTGTCGAAAACCAGCGTGCGACACGAACCTATTTCGCGCTGTTCCCGATGCGTTTCACGGACGAGGAAGGCATGGATCTTCTCAGACAGCGCGTCGGGCAGACAATAGCCGGCGTTGTCGTTCGTGACGGCGCGAAGGCCGATCAGGTCCGCCTTCGACTGGAAGCGCTCCATGAAGGTGACGTCGTTCTCGCCGGTGTCCCCGAGCAGCTCCAGAAGCTCCTTCTCGGCATACCGGCGCAAAAACGCCAGCAGCTCATCAACATCGCCGTCCGGATCGGAACGAACGTTCTCAACAATGAGGCTGTTTCGGCGGATGTTTTCGTCCCGATACAGGAAAGGGCGTGGAGGGAAATCTCCCATTTCGACCTTCCTGTCGAAGACAGCAACGTCGTGTATCAGCTCCTCGAGAATACGATCCAGGACACGAGCGCCGTTGACGACGAACTAACGGGTATTCTCCGGAGGGATGTCACGAAAACTCTTCGTCCCATCGAGCGGAATATGAACACGGGCGATATTATCGTGGATTCCGGCCAGATGGTTACTCCGCAGATTGCACGAATTCTTCGGGCGCAGGGGTACGCTGAAAGCCGATATCCCTGGAAGCAAATCGTCATCGTCGTATTGTTGCTCTTCTTCTGGCCGTTCTGGGTATCGCTCCAGCAGCAGAAACGAGAGTTCGCGGCACAGGAGGAGCAGCTGCTTCCCTTCATCGTGAGTATTTATGTGCTCAACTGGGTGATCGAATATATCTCCGGTTTCTTTTTCGTCGAGGGAATGGGACTCCTCGTCGTGACCGGGCTCGCGTTTTCCGTCCTTCGTGGAGGGCTTGCTTCGCAGGTCGTCCTGTCGTCTTCGCTTCTCAGCGCCGTAGTCGTTTACGGCTTCTCGACACCGAACATCGTCCTGCTCGTCTTCATGGGATGCGTCAGCACCTCGGCCGCGATCGTCACATTTCGGGACATTCAGTCGAGAAGCCATCTCTGGAGGCAGCTGTTCCTGCTCGGCGTATCGCAGGCGATGACGGCGGTTCTCCTCCGATGGGGATTCGGACTGCCGCTTTCCGGCAAAACCATGGTTTCATACGCGGCCGCGAGTGCCGTGTGGAGTACGCTCATCATCGCCCTGTTGCCTCTGCTCGAAGTTCTTTTCGACGTGCTTTCCCCGCTTCGGCTTGTCGAACTGAGTCATCCGTCGAACCCGCTTCTCAAGAGCCTACAGATCGAGGCTCCCGGAACGTATCACCACAGCATCATGGTCGGAACGCTTGCGGAAATTGCCGCGGACCGTCTCGGAATGAACGCGAACCTCATCAAGGCTGGAGCGTATTACCACGACATCGGAAAGATCCGCCGCCCACAGTTTTTCGTCGAGAACCAGCTTTCCGACGAAAATGTCCACGATGGCCTCGCGCCGTCGCTTTCGGCCCTCGTGATCATCGCCCATGTCCGCGAGGGGCTCGAACTGGCGAAGATTCACCGCCTGCCGACGACGATCAGACATTTCATAGCGGAGCATCACGGGACGACGTGCCTGTCGTATTTCTTCAGGAAGTCGAAAGCCAAGGGCGAAAATCTGCCGAGAGAACAGTTCTGTTACCCCGGGCCCCGTCCGACATCCCGCGAAACAGCCCTCCTGATGCTCGCGGATTCCGTCGAAGCGGCGGTTCGGGCCGAAGTGAAGAACATATCCGGCGTACAGGATCTCAATAAGATCGTATCCGAGGTTATCTCAACGAAGATGTCCGACGGGCAGCTCGACGATGTGGACTTTACATTGCATGATTTGTCAACTATAAAAGAAGCGCTGCTTTCAACGTTGCAATCCATGTATCATACGAGAAAGGTTCGCGAGATCAGGCCGGCATGAAACTCACCGGCAAGGAGGGGTACATTTTTGAAGGTAACGGTCAGTGTGGAAGGAATCGACGGCGACCCGTCGGGAGAAAGTATCAGGGCGGTTTCGGCCGCCGTTGAAAGTGTTTTTTTCGCTTCCGTTCTCGAAGAGGTCTGTCCCTCCCTGAAAACATTCGAATCGGCGGATGTATCGGTCACTTTCGTCTCGTCCGATTCCATGAAATCTCTCAATCTGGAGTACCGCGAACTGGATGAACCAACCGACGTGCTTTCCTTTCCGCTCTGGGAAGAAGAGGGGGCGTTTGTGCCTTCCTGGTCGGGACCGGATATTCCGTTGGGCGATGTCGTCATATGCGAACAGATCGTACGGAACGCCGCGGAAGAACAGGGAATTCCGTTTTTCGAAGCGATGTGTCTCATCTTTTCGCATGGGGTGTTGCATCTCGTCGGATTCGATCATTCCACCGAAGATGAAACACGGACGATGTTCGCGCTTCAGGACAGGATGCGCGACGGACTGATCGCCTGTTCCCGCGATATTTCCGGGAACAGTGAGGAATGCCCGGACGAGACCGGAAAACAATGAACGACGTGGAAACCATTTATATCTTCAGAACTATTTTAGTTCTTTTTGCGCTTCTCCTCCTCTCGGCTCTTTTCAGCGCGTCGGAAACAGCCATAACGTCCTCTGGGAAGGGAAAAATCCTCGCGTTGGAGGAACGACATCCCTTCTCGCGATTCTTTCTATCGTGGTTGCTTGCGGACATCCAGCGGGCGCTCACGATCACGCTCATATCGAACAACCTCGTCAATATCGCCGCGAGTGCCGTGGCGACGTCGCTCGCGATCGTGATCGCGGGCGAAAAAGGCGTCTGGATCGCGGTCGTGGTCATGACGTTCGTCATAGTCCTCTTCGGCGAAATCCTCCCGAAGACGTTCGCCATCGTCCGTTCCGTATCGACGCTGCTTTATACGCTCCCCGTCATCAGGCTCGTGGGATATATCCTGGCTCCATTCATCTGGGTCATGCTGCGCATTGTCCGTCTCATCGGCCTCATTCTGAGAATCGACCTCAAAAATCAGCATACATTCGTCACGCGCGAAGAGATCGAACAGATGGTCACTATCGGAGAGGCGTCAGGGGTCTTCGAGGAAGTCGAAAGAAAGATGATCCATGGGGTCATCTCGTTCGAGGAAACGCGTGTATATGAAATCATGGTTCCGAGGACCGACATGGATGCCATCGCGTTGGAAGCGACCGTAAGCGACGCCGTGGCGCTTTTTGAAAAACACGGACATTCCAGAGTCCCCGTGTACCGCGACAATCTCGACGATATAGCCGGCATCCTTTACTTCAAGGACATGATTCCGCCGCTGCACGAGGGGCGTACCGATATGCCGATCGAAAGCATCATAAGGGACGCGCTCTTCGTCCCAGATACGATGAAGATCGTCGAACTGTTCAATATCATGCGGGGCAAACATACGCATATGGCGATCGTTGTCGACGAATACGGTGGTGTCGCCGGCATCGTTTCCCTTGAAGATCTTCTCGAGGAAATCGTCGGAGAGATTCAGGACGAATACGATTCGGAGAAACCCGCACTCGTCAGGGAAGCGACCGGAACATACCTTGTCCGAGGGCATGTCGGACTTGAGGATCTGAGCGACATGCTGTCCGATACCTTTGAGTCCGAGGATGCGGAAAGCATCGGCGGTCTCGTGCTTTCAATCTCGGGCGATTTCCCGGCGAAGGGGGAAAAAGTCCGTTACGGCCACTGGACGATAGAGGTTCTCGAAGTGGAAGATCACAGAATTATGCTCCTCCGTCTCATCAGGGACGGAAGCGGGGAGGAGTGATCTCTGTGCGAAGTTCCATCGACGAACTCTGGCCCGCTTGTGCCACTCTCGCCCCCGAAGCTCTTTTCAAACTTGCGCGTGAAGCGAAGAGCAGGGCGTACGCACCGTATTCAGGCTTTCACGTCGGAGCCGCGTGCCTTTCCGAAAACAACGAAATCGCGCTCGGGTGCAACGTGGAAAACGGATCGTTCGGTCTGTCGATGTGTGCGGAACGTTCGGCTCTGGCGGCTTCTCGTGTCCTCGGACATGTGAAAACCCTGGCGATCGCGGTTGCGGGCGACGCGGACGGCCCCTGTTTCCCCTGCGGAGCCTGCCGGCAGGTGATCTTCGAGCGGAATCCGGATATGCGCGTCGTTGTTTCGACCTGGAACGGAGTGGAGATTCATCGAATCGCCGATCTTTTGCCGTTCGCCTTCGATCTTCCCGGGAGAAGACATGACGACGGGCCGTTCTAGGATCTTCCGGAGCGGTGTCGTCGCTCTCGCGGGGAAGCCCAACGTCGGGAAATCCTCGCTTCTCAACGCGCTTCTGGACTATAAACTGGCGATTGTCTCGGAGAAGCCGCAGACCACGCGGACGAGCATCCGCGGTGTTCTCAACAGACGGGGACTTCAGGTTATATTCTGCGATACCCCGGGATTGCATCTTCCGAAACACGCGCTCGGCCGCGCCATCGTATCGAACGCGGAGATCGCGCTTGCCGCGTGCGATGTGATCTGTCTCGTGACGGATGCGACAGACACTTCTCTCGGCCCCGAGGACCGTGAAGTCGTCGCAAAGGTTCTGAAAGCGGGACGTCCCGTTCTTCTCGTCGTCAACAAGACGGATCTCATGAACGGCGAGACCGCCGCGGTCCGTCTTGCCTCCCTCTATCGCGACGCCGGGATAACGGGAGGGGTCGTGTCCGTTTCGGCCAAGAGAAAGACGAAACTCGACGCGCTTATTGACGCGATCGCCTGCCGCCTTGGCGAATCCTCTCCGATCTACGACGAAGATGTCCTCACGGATAAACCCGAACGTTTTCTCGCGTCCGAGATGATTCGTGAGAAAGTCCTGAAACTCACGGAGGACGAAGTGCCTCACAGTGTCGCTGTGGATATCGAAGACTACAAGAGCCCCGATGAATATCCGGAAAGAGACGTACTCTACATAAGAGCGGCTCTTCTGGTCGAGCGTCCGGGGCAGAAGGGGATCCTTCTCGGAGAAAAGGGGAACAGGATTCGCGAGATCGGGCGACAGGCCCGTAAGGATATCGAATCGATGACGGGGCACAAGGTGTATCTCGAGCTTTGGGTCAAGGTCCGTCCGAAGTGGAGACAGTCCGAAGAAGCTGTTCGCCGGTTGGGCTTGAAAGAGTGATGGCGTGTGGAAACGCTCGATCAGGGGAACCGCTGCGTTTCCGGAATGATCCTGAAACGTTCGGTCACGGCGGAGGGAGACGGTTCGATCCTTCTGTTTTCAAGGGAACACGGGATGTTTTGGGTTTCCGCTCCCGGGTGCATGCGAGGGAAAGTGCGCTTCGGCGGATCGATCGAACCGCTCGTTTTCGGGTACTTCCAGATCTATACGTCCACGGCACGGACCTTCCTGAAGTCGATCGACGTCAAGGAGGATTTCTGGGAAATAAGGAAAACTCCTTCGGCTCTCAGGAAGGCCTTCGGATGGCTTTTCCTCGTTTCGGAATTACTGCCGATGCTGACGCCGGAAGGCGAACTTCTCAAGAATCTCTTCTGGTCGCTCAGGCTGCTCGAGAAAGGGTGTCATCCCGATCTGGCAGAGCACCGTTTCCTGCGGAGATGGTGCCGCATCTGGGGAGTCGATCCCGGGTCTTTTCTGGCGGGTGACGGTGGAGATGACTGGTATTTGTCCCGGAATACCGTCGAACGCGGGGGAATCGCTCCCTTTCTTTCCGAAAACGGAACGATGCTGCGGTGCCTTCGCGAAGCTCTCTGAAAATTCTATGTGACCGTACATGCAACGATGCGTATAATAGCAGGATAGCTTTTTCACGGCAGGGAGGAGTACAGGTGAACTTTCAGGATATCATTTTTCGACTTGAACGTTTCTGGTCGGAACAGGGATGCGTCATCCAGCAACCGTACGATGTGGAAAAGGGAGCGGGAACCATGAATCCCGCGACGTGTCTCCGGGTGTTGGGCCCCGAACCGTGGAGAGTGGCGTATGTCGAGCCCTCCCGGCGTCCGACGGACGGGAGATACGGCGAAAATCCCAACAGACTGCAGCAACATTACCAGTATCAGGTCATCATCCAGCCCGCGCCGAGAGACATCCTCGAGATCTACATCGCGAGCCTTCAGGCGATCGGCATCGATCCCTCCGACCATGACATCCGGTTTGTGGAGGACGATTGGGAATCTCCGACCGTCGGAGCGTGGGGGCTCGGATGGGAAGTCTGGCTCGACGGCATGGAGGTCACGCAGTTCACCTATTTCCAGCAGGTCGGTGGAATCGATATGGAGCTGGTTCCCGCCGAAATCACGTACGGTCTTGAGCGCATCGCGATGTTTGTCCAGAATGTCGAAAACGTCTATGACCTGACGTGGGTAGGAAACGTGAAATACGGAGACATCCACCACAGGAGCGAGGTCGAACATTCGACGTACAACTTCGAGATAGCGGACACCGCGATGCTTCTCTCGCTCTTCTCGATGTACGAGGCCGAATCGAAACGTCTCGTCGCGTCCGGGCTTGTGCTTCCGGCATACGATTATGTCCTCAAATGTTCGCATACGTTCAACCTGCTCGACGCGAGAAACGCGATCAGTGTCACGGAACGGACCGGATACATCGGCCGGATCCGCACCCTGGCGAGCGCGTGTGCGGCGGCGTATGTCCGGCAGCGGGCCGAAATGGGGCATCCTTTTGCGAACAAATTCGTTCGCTGAACTGACGAGGTGATATCATGACCTTCAGAAATCTTCTGATCGAAATCGGCACCGACGAAATCCCGTCGCGCTTCCTCCCCGACATAATGACGCTGCTCGCCTCCGTTGCGGCAGAGGAATTCGCAAAGGCGCGGCTCAAATACTCCGGCATCGGCGTCATGTCGACCCCGCGGCGGATCGTCATGTCCGCCTCCGGCGTCGCGGACAGGCAGGAAGACGTCGAGACCTCGATGAAAGGTCCTCTCTGGTCGGCGGCTTTCGATTCCAACGGCGTTCCCACGAAGGCGGCTCACGGATTCGCGAAGAGCAAGGGCGTTTCGTATGAGGATCTTTGTCCGATCGACGTCGACGGAGTCCGGTATGCCGGTGCGATCCGTTCAGAGAAAGGACGTCCCTCGGAGACGATTCTTCCGGAAATCCTTCCCGTCATCATCAGAAGACTCGTCTTCCCGAAGAATATGTACTGGGAAGACCCGACCGTCCGTTTCGCGCGGCCCATCCGATGGATACTCGCGCTCCTCGACGACAGCGTCGTTCCGTTCGGAATCGCGGGACTCAGAAGCGACAGGGTCACGAGAGGTCATCGATTCATGGGAGCTTCGAGGATCGAAATCGAAAAAACGTCAGACTACCTCGACAGGCTCTATGACAATTACGTCATCGTCGATCAGGAAAAAAGAAAACAACGCATGCTTTCGGGGATCGCCAATCTCGAGCGGGATCTTGGGGGAACCGTGGAACTGGAGCCGGAGCTCGTCCAGGAGAATCTGTCGCTTGTGGAGTATCCGGTGCCGTTTTTCGGCTCATTCGATGAATCCTTCCTCGAAATACCCCATGAGGTATTGACGACGACGATGAA
>CALFXN010000528.1 GCA_937957815.1 uncultured Synergistales bacterium | reverse complement strand
AAAGAGTCCCGGCTCGGCCTGACGGAAGCGATAGATCGACTGCTTGACGTCGCCGACGAGAAAGACGCGTGAATTGCGTGCCCCCGCGGCGGCCATGACCAGTCTGTACTGGAGCGGGCTCGTGTCTTGGAATTCGTCGACGAGGACCTCGGAAAATCGGCGCGGGCCGCCTTCCGGGGACTCGAGGACCGGGATCGCGAGCCGGATAATGTCGTCGAACGAAAACCGCCCGGTCACCTCTCCGGCGCGTCTCCTGCGCGCCCAGCAGATCGCCGCGAGGGCGAGCAGCGGCCGACGGACGCGCCGTTCCTCCTCCGCGAAGCCCTCGAGTGCGAGGCGGGCGGCGGCGACCGCGCCCTTCAGCGAATCGCGGTACGTCGCGAGCGTCTCCCCGAGGAGATCCTTCAGACATGTCTTCAACGAATTCGGTCCCCTGCGCATGTCGACCGACAGCGGCCCCTCGTTGAGATCGAGGATGAAGCGCGGGAGCGCATCGGATCCGCCGTCGCCTGCCGCCGGGGAGTCGAGGCGCGCCAGGCGGTCCGAAAGCTCGTCGCCGGTCTTCCGGAATGGGCGGGTTCCGGGAAGAACCACACGGAGCCAGAGGTCCCGGATGGTGTTCCATTCGGGTTCCGAGCGCGTCCGGACATCGAATCGCACCGCGTCGTCCGAGGCGAGCGCGAGGCAATCCTCCGGCGAGAGTCCGCGGCTTTCGAGAAGTCCGGAAAGCGACCTCGCGAAGGCGACGAGGCGTTCGGGCGATTCGATCCCGTACAGGAACCCCCGTTCCGTCGGTCCGCGCAGGAGCCCGAGGGCGTCCGTCCGGAGCGGTTCGGCGATTCCCCGGGCGAGTTCCGCGATCGCGCCCTCTTCGACGAGGTGGACCATATCGTCCCAGATCGCCTCCTCCTCTGGTTGCGAGATGATTCCTCCGGACGGATCGGGAACGAATCCGCCGGCGTCGTTCCCGGGGAATTCTCCGGTTCTGGCGGTCAGGACGTTCTCCCGGAGCGTTCTGAGCGCGAATGAGTGTATCGTCGAGATGACGGCCTCGTCGAGTTCCGCCAGGGCGCGCTCCAGCAGCGGAGAGCGGCAGTCGGGGCGGGAACAGACGTCGGAGAGGAGCGAACCGATGCGCGAGCGCATCTCCTGCGCGGCCTTGTCGGTGAAGGTGAGCGTGAGGATGTCGCGAGGCCGGGCGCGTCCCGACGCGATCGCCCAGACGAAGCGCCACGCCAGCGTCCATGTCTTTCCCGTTCCGGCGCCGGCGCCGATGACGACCGGCGACTCCGTCGCGAGGATCCCGTCGAGCTGTCTCGGACTTCGTCGGGTCGCCTCCCTCATGAGGCTGAGGATGTTTTCGGCGCTTCGCGCGAGAATTTCGTCGTCATTCGTCGGGGGCATCGTCGTTCTCCTCGCCGTGTCGGTCCGACCTGCGGCACAGCGTCTGGAATCCGCAGATCCTGCAGTGCGTCGAGTCGTAGTTCGGGGCGAATCGTCCGCCGGAGAGGAGTGCGGCCGCGCGGGAGAGTTCCCCGCCGACGAACGGGATGTGGTTTTCGAGCAGCGAGTTCGTGACCGAAGGAATGCCGCCGGCCGCGAAGAGCGTCGCGAGATCCGATCCGGAGGGGAAGGACGCGGCGAATGCCGCGTCGGACATGCAGACGTAGACCGTTCCCGCAACCGTCAACCGCGCCGGGGCGTTCTCGCAGAGCCATGCGTAGGCCGCGAGCTGCAGGCTCGGAGGCGTCGGCGTCTTCGCCCTGTCCGTACGGCCGTAGCTCTTTGAGAGTCCGCTCTTGAAATCGAAAAGCAGAACCGAGCCGTCGTCGAGGATATCCATCCGATCGCAGCGGCCATGGACGGTGACGTCGCCGAACGTCGCCTCAGGCAGTGGAGTTTCCGTGCGGACTTCCGTCCGTTTCGGCGCGAGCGATTTCTCGAGGAGGCGCATCGAACCGACCGTTCGCAGAATGGTTTCCTCGAAGCGGGAGCGCCACGCGGCGAGGCGGGGGTCCGACCCGAGGGAGGGGTATTCGCCGAACCCTTCGGCGATGCATCGCCTCACGGCTTCGTCGCGGAGGTCTCCGCTTTCCGAGATCCGGGCGAAGATCGCGTGTGCGGCCCTGCCCGCCAGGTCCGTCCGATAGAGGCCCGGGCGAGTGTCGTCGAGCTTCCTGATCCTGAGGGAGGCGTACCGGAAGGGGCACGAAAGGAGCAGGTCGAGGTCGCTCACCGAGAGACGAAAGGGGGCGTGGTCGCGTTCCGCGAAGTCCTCCGGCGGAGTGGGGACGCGGATGATTCCACCCGGCCGGGGAACGGCCCTGCTCTCCGGCGGGACGACAGCGGCGGCCGTCTCCTGCGGCAGGAGGTCTCCCAGGTCGCGGCGGATATGGACGTCGGCCGCCGCGACGAGGCGGAGGAAAGGATGGCCGCAGCCCGGGGTATCCGTCGCGCGCTTCAGGAACGGGGATCGTTCGACGGGTTTTCCGGCGTCGTCGCGATAGGGGCGGCAGACGATCGTGATCCGGTCCCCTCCGGCGAGAATCCGCCGGAAGAGCGCCTCGCGCTGCATCCGGACTTCAGGAAGCAGCGGAAGGTGCGACGCTCCGAGCGAAAAACGGTCGTGGATGTCGCGCTTGCGTTCGTCGGAGAGAATCGGGGATTCGGAGATCGTCCCGGGCCAGCCGGAGGCGTCCATACCCGCCGCGATCCATACCGGCGCGTGCGCGAGGACGGGGGGAGCGCCTGGATAGAGCCGGACCGTATCGTATCGCTCGGGAGGAAACCAGAGCGTCGACGAACGCGCCCACTCGCGGAAAAACGCCTCCGCATCGGATCCCTCGAGTCGCGAAGATCCCGCGATTCCGAGCCCGCGCTCCGTGCTTTCGAGGAGATCGGCCTTTCGCCGGGCCTCTTCGACGGCGAGACATGTGCCCCTGATGTCGCCGTCGGCCCCGGGACAGAGCCTGAGAGCCGAGGAAAGCGTCCGGTCCCAGGAAGGGGAATCCGTTGCGAGCGACACGAACGCGCGAAGGAGATCCGAAGGGCGCGAACCGGCGCGTACGGCCTGCGCGAAACGGAACGCTCGTGCGAAGGGCTCTTCGTCCCGCGTCGTGCGGCTCAGGAAAGCGCGCCACGCGTCGGCTCCCCTGGGGCGTTCCGCGTCGAAGCGCGCACGGGGAAACGAGTCGCCGAAAAATACCGGGTGCGACAGGAGATTCGCGCACGCGTCCGGGGGCCAGTTCCATCGGTCGAGATCCAGAATTCGTTCGGCGATCAGAAACGGCAACGAGTCCGCGACCGTAGCGGCGTAGGCCGGGGTGAAGGGAATCCGGTAACGTGTGAGACATTCTTCCGCCAGTTCCGCGTCTCCTTCGGGAGCGACGATCGCGACGGTCCCCCAGCCCGGAAACGGGAATCCGCACGTTTCCCGAAGCTTTCCGAGACGTCCGTCTTCGTACGACCAGAGAACGAGTTCGCGGCAGATCGCGTCGTACTGCATGCGCCGGTCTCCGGCTTCGAGGAGAACGCCTTCGAGCGGGGACGACGGAATGAACGCGACGTCGGACTCCGGGAACTGATCCTCGACGTCGTGGTGTCCGGGGAGGCGCGTCTCCGGAGCGTAGATCCGCACGGGAAAGCCGCGGGACGCGAGCTCCCGGATGAAGAGAAGCTGTCCGCGCGTGAAAGACAGGAAACCGACGAAGACGACTTCCGTATCCGGCGGAAAGCGGGTGAACGGCAGAAGTTTCCTTGCGAGCGTCGGGATTTCCGCGCTGTCGGCGAGGCCGCGCGACGCGAGCAGGTTCCGGTAGGCGAGGTAGGTCCGGCACAGGAACGTCGCAGCGTCGCCGTCCTCGCCCGTCCGTCCGGGACTTCCCCGCGACTCCCCGGTTCCGAGCGCTGAGGCGAGGTCTTCGGGAGCGACCTCCTCGCGCAGGAGCCCGCGGATCTCCTGTCCGAGGAGTCGGATGATTCCGGGGCGGGGCGTCTGCGACCGGGGGCGTTCTTCCTCCAGTTCGTCGAGGACGTACCGCAGGACGAGCCAGTGATCGGGGGGATCGATCTGTCCGGCCGGGGGACGCGCCGCTCCCGGAAGGGCACCGGCCGCGCGGCACAAATCAAGATACCAGTCGCTCCACGTCCGGAGGCGGTAGCGACCGGCGACGCCTCCGGAACGCGGATCCCCGGGACATCCGGTCTTTTCGAGAAGGTCACGCAGCCTCCGTCGTTCCTCGCTTCCCGGGATGCAGATGACGCTTGTTTCCGGATCGATACGGCGGAGTTCGTCTTCTATGTCCGCCGCGCGAAGATACCGGAGGATGCGAACGCTCACGAACGGGGAAGAGCGTTCAGCAACGCCTTCATGAACATCGGGAGATCCGCCGGCTTCCGGCTCGTGATGAGCCGCCCGCACACGACGACCGGTTCGTCGACCCAGCCCGCGCCGGCGAGGACCATGTCGTCCCTCACGCTCGCGTAGCTCGTCGCCTTCACTCCGTTCAGAATCCCGGCCGACACGAGGACGCTCCCGCCGTGACAGATGGAGGCGACGATTCCGCCGGATGCGTATACGCGGCGTACGAGCGTCACGATCTCCTGGGACATCCGCAGACGGTCGGGAGCCCACCCTCCTGGGATGACGACCGCCGCGAGATCGAAATCGACGCTCCTGGGCGTGTAGGCGGCGTCGGCGACCGTGCCGGACTTGCCGGTGTACTGTTTGGGCGCCACGGGGGCGACGACGAGAGGGGAGTACCCCTCTTCCACGAGACGGTAATACGGGTACCAGTATTCGAGATCGTTGAAATCGCTTTCCACGAGAATGGCGACCTGCCTGTCCATCGCTTCTCTCCTCCTTGCCGTCCTGCACTCCGGTGCGATTCGGACACCTCCATTATATCCCTTCCCGTTCTGGTACAATCATACCGTCGGACTCGTTTTCGGCCGGGAGAGACCTGGGTGGGAACGGGCCGGAGACGTAAGGAAGGGGGCGCGGAAATGGGGATTCGGGACAACGGAACGATACGCGCCATTCTGGGACGACGGAGCGTCCGGCGGTTCGAGGAGCGTCCCGTGGATCCGGAAGTCGTGAACGTTCTCATAGAGTGCGCGAGCGCGGCTCCGAGCGCCGCGAACAGCAGACCCTGCCATTTCGTCGTCGTGACGGAGCGCGGAAAGCTTGATGCGATCGCCGGAGGGCATCCGTACGCGAAGATGCTCGCTTCGGCGCCGCTTGCCGTCGTGGTATGCGGGGAGCCCGACAAAAGCGACTTCGCGGCGCGCTACTGGGAGGAAGACTGCTCGGCCGCCATGGAGAACCTGCTTGTGGCCGCCCATGCCCTCGGACTCGGCGGCGTGTGGATCGGCGTGCGACATCAGCCCGGGCAGGAACCGAGGATCCGGGAGATTCTCGGAATCCCGGATCGCATCGCGGTTCTCGGCGTCGCCGTGATCGGGTACGGCAGGGAATCCCGGGAACCGCACAGCGGAATTCCCGACGGGACGTTGCATCTGGAGGGATGGTAAATGACGGCGAACTTTCACATCGACCCCACGATCGGCTTCATCCTCGGACGCCGGAGCATCCGGAAGTTCCGGAGCGAACGGGTCATTCCGGAGATGGTGACGACGCTGCTCGAATGCGCGTTTTCGGCACCCAGCGCCCATAACAGGCGTCCGCTTCACTTCATCGTCATCGAAGACCGTGCGGCGCTCGACGCCCTCGCCACGGCGCACGACTCCGGCGCCGCGATGAAGACGTCGCCGCTCGCGATCGCCGTGTGCGCCGACACAACCGTCATGCCCGAAGGGGACATGGCGTGGGTCGAGGACGCCGCGGCCGCGACGGAGAACATCCTGATAGCCGCCCGGGCGCTCGGGCTCGAGGGAGTATGGCTCAAGGTGATGGACAGGCATCCGCGCGAGGAGAGGGTCACGCCGATCCTCGGCGTTCCGTCGCACGTGAAGGTCGTCGCGATCGCGGCGCTCGGCTACGGCGACGAGGCGAAGGACCCGCACGGAGGCGTCTCGGAAAGACGGATTCACAGAAACGTCTGGGGCTGATCTCCTTCTTTCGGAAGAGGGGCGCATGTGCGCTTCGGAAGCGGGGGGCCGCGTTTCTTCGGCGGCTCCCCGCTTCATGATACAATAAATAGGTTATATCTATGATCGTTCCCGCAGGAAGATGGGAATGGCAAGTGGAGGAGTCTTTTCATGGACAAAGAAGAAAAACAGAGCGAACCTCTTTTCGGCAGGGTTGTCCCCCTGCCGCTCGTCGAGGAGATCAAGCACAGCTATCTGGACTACGCGATGAGCGTCATCGTCGGGAGGGCTCTCCCCGATGCGCGGGACGGACTCAAACCCGTGCAGCGTCGGGTCCTCTACGCGATGATGGAACTCGGCCTCAGGCATAACACGGCCTACAAAAAGTCGGCGCGCGTCGTCGGCGAAACGATGGGCAAGTACCACCCCCACGGGGACTCGTCGATCTACGACACGATGGCGCGTCTCGCGCAGGACTTCAGCATGCGATACACGCTCGTGGACGGTCAGGGAAACTTCGGCTCGATCGACGGCGATCCCCCTGCGGCGATGCGGTACACGGAAGCGCGTCTCGACGAGAGAGGCGAGCTTATGCTCGCGGACATCGAGGAAAACACGGTCGAATGGATCCCGAATTTCGACGAATCCCTGAAGGAGCCCATGTACCTCCCGTCCGCGATCCCGAACCTTCTCGTCAACGGGAGTACTGGTATCGCGGTCGGCATGGCGACGAACATTCCGCCGCACAACCTCAGGGAGGTGGCGGACGCGCTCTGCTACCTCATCGATACCGACGAACCCGACCTCGGGGAGATCCTCATCCGTCTTCCCGGGCCTGATTTCCCGACCGGCGGCATCATTCTGGGCCGCGAGGGAATCGTGGATGCCGCGAGAACGGGCCGGGGCCGCGTCGTCGTCCGCGGCAAGACGCACGTCGAGGAGGGAAGGCGCGGCAAAACTTCCGTAGTCATCACCGAAATCCCCTACATGGTGAACAAGACGCTTCTCATCGAGACGATCGTTCAGGCCGTCCAGGAGAAGCACATCGACGGCGTTTCCGACATCCGCGACGAGTCGGATCGGGACGGCATGCGCATCGTTCTCGAGCTCTCGCGCGAGGGGGACCCGAATCTCGTGTTGCGGCAGCTCTACCGGAGATCGCAGCTCCAGTCAACGTTCGGCGTGATCAACCTGGCGCTCGTGGACGGGAAGCCGCGCGTTCTGCCGGTGCTCGACATGCTCCGGATCTACCTCGACCACCGGCGCGACGTCGTCCGCAGGCGGACGACCTTCCGGCTCGACAAGGCGAAAGCGCGCGAACACATCGTCGAAGGCCTCGTGAATGCGCTCGACATGATCGACCGCGTCATCGCGCTCATCCGCGGATCGGCCACGACGCAGGATGCCCGGAGCGGCCTCGTGAACGAACTCGGATTCTCCGAACTCCAGGCGCAGGCCATCCTCGACATGCGTCTCCAGCGCCTGACGGGGCTCGAGCGCGAGAAACTCGAGGAAGAGCTCCGGCAGCTTCTCGCGGACATCGAGTACTTCACGTCGATCCTCGAAAATCCGAAGCTCCTCGATGCGGTCATCCGCGAGGAACTCACGGACATGGGCCGGCGTTTCGGCGACGACAGGAAGACGCAGATCATGGAAGCAGAACGGGAGCTGGCGGACGAGGATCTCATTCCCGAGAACGACATCGTCGTCGTTCTCTCGAAAGACGGCTTCCTCCGCCGGAAGGGGCTCGAGGAGTACTCACTCCAGGGGCGCGGGGGGAAGGGGCGCAAGGGGGCGTCCGTGCCCGAAGAGGACGAGATCATGATCCTCGCCGTCACGAACACGCACAAGGATATTTTCCTGTTCACGTCGAAGGGACGCGTGCTCGCCGTCAAGGGGTATATGATCCCCGAGTCGAAGAACGGGAAGGGGCGGCACGTCTCAAAGTTCGTCTCGATCGAAGAGGACGAGCGTGTCGTCTCGATGTACGGCCGCGGGGTCGAGAACTCGAAGTTCATTTTTCTGATCACGCGCAACGGGATCGCGAAGCGGCTCGATATCTCTGAACTCGCGTCGCTCACGCGCGCTGGGAAGCGCGTCCTGTCCCTCGACGAGGGGGACGAGATCGCCAAAGTGCGACTCACGTCGGGTTCCGACGACCTCCTTCTGATGACGGAACAGGGGCAGGCGCTCCGCGTTCCCGAATCGGAGTTCCGTTCGATGGGACGTACCGCGCGAGGCGTGCGGGCCGTCCGCCTCGACGGCGGCGACTGCGTGATCGGGTGCGATATCGTCCAGACCGGAAAAACGTCGCTCATCATCAGCCAACGCGGCGTCGGAAAACGGACGGACTACGACGACTTCACGACAGATCGGAAGAGCGTCGTGTAGGGAAAGAGTGTAGATCTCGGTGGTC
>CALFXN010000527.1 GCA_937957815.1 uncultured Synergistales bacterium | reverse complement strand
GTCGAGCATGTCGCTCACGATGTCCGGAAGTGCGTTGATGATCTTCTTCAATGTCGAATCCTCCTGTGATTGGATTGAGACGGTCGGGAGACGAAAGGGCGTCGCCCTCACGCGCCGACTCGTCGTAGTCGTTCCGCCACGATTCTCCTGTAGTCCTTCGGGTGCCGAAGGTATTCCTCGAGGGCCTCGGTCGCCTGCGGAAACCGTCGCCGATAGATGTCCTCGAGGCGTCGGACAACGCCGGAGTACGGATTGAGGCGATCCAGCCGGATCGAGGCGATTCCGGCATTGCGAAGCGCCCCGTAGGTCGCCGCGAGGGCCTCTTCCGTATCCGTCAGCCCTGGCAGCAGCGGCGCGATGAAGACCCAGACGGCGACGCCCGAGCCGAGAAGCTCCGCCGCGGCCGCGAGACGTCGCTCCGGCTGAGAGGCGCCGGGTTCGAGGATGTCGGAGACGCTCCGGTCCATCGTCGTGATCGTGAACCCGACCTCGCGCTTAGGGATTCGGAGCAGGATGGGGATGTCTCGCCGAACGAGGTCCGACTTCGTCAGGATGTGGACGTCGAGGAGACGGTATTCCGCGAGGAGTTCGAGGCTCGAAGCCGTGAGGCGGAAGCGCTCCTCGGCCGGCTGGTAGGCGTCCGTCACCGTGCCGATGAGGACGCGCCCCTCCGGATGCTTTCTCCGGCTGTCGAGCTGTTTTGCGAGGACTTCCGGGAAGTTGGCCTTCGCGTCGAGAAATTCGCCCCAGGGTTCGCGGTGGTCCGTGAAACGACACATGAAAGACGCGTAACAGTAGATGCACGCGTGTGTGCAGCCCGTGTAGGGGTTCATGCAATAGTCGAAGCCCGGGATGCCCGTCGGATTCAGGGCGGCCCTGCACGTCGTTTCCCGGAGTACGGCTTCGCCGGTCCCGTAGTGGGTGTTCGTCTCCCGAATCATTTCCGCAAGAACTCCTTTCCGGTGCTTCGAGGCTCACGAGATCGAGAAGAGTATAGTGCACATTCGCACCGGCGTTCGGGGAGTCCCGGAGTCCATGCGGCGGATGAGTCCTTCGGATCCTCCACACTGGTCGTTCCCGATCAACTTTCGCTCCGGCGCGTCCTCGACAATCGCGCCGTCACTTATGATCGCCCTGCGAAGGCTGGGAGAAAACCCACACGAAAGGGGTGCGGAATTTCATGGGCTTTGCGGAGCTGCCGCTTGAAAAGGCGTTCATGCTGTTCGAGCCGGGGCCGGTCATTCTGGTCGCCACGAATGACGGCGGAAGGAAGAACCTGATGACGATCACCTGGCACATGGTGACGGACTTCACCCCGGCGCTGGCGATCACGACGGGGCCGTGGAACCATTCGTTCCGCGCGCTGATGAAGACGAAGGAATGCGTCCTTGCCGTACCGACCGTCGACATCGCGGAAACGGCGATCCGCATCGGCGACTGCTCCGGCGCGAACGTCGACAAGTTCCGGGAGTTCGGACTGACGCCTCTGCCGGCCGCCGACGTGAGCGCGCCGCTCGTCGCCGAATGCCTCGCCTGTCTGGAATGCCGCGTGGCCGATTACGTCGAGGGACCAAGCATCGTCCTTCTGAGGGGCGTACGGGCGTGGATCGACGCCGCCCGGAAGGAACGGCGCACCTTCCACGCCGTTGGCGACGGAACGTTCGTCGTCGACGGCGAAACCATGAATCTGCGTCATCTGATGGAGGACAAGCTTCCCCCCGGCGTGTGAAACGGCGCTTCCGCCGCATTCGACGGCCCGACCGACTTCCGCCCCGATCGCCTGTCCCGAAGACGCCCCTTCCGTCCGCCGCGACGTTTCGTTGCATCTCATAAGAGA
>CALFXN010000526.1 GCA_937957815.1 uncultured Synergistales bacterium | reverse complement strand
CCTGTCTGTAGTCGTCGGGATTATTTCCGCGATGATTATACCACGTACATACGCCGCCCGAACCGTTCGGTCAGCAACTCGATTCCATCCTCCGTCACGAGATAGTCGTCCTCGATGCGCATTCCGCCGATACCCTCGATGTAGATCCCGGGTTCGACGGTGACGACGTCGCCCTCGCGCAGCGTATCCGGTGAAACGGGCGAGAGTCTCGGCGACTCGTGAACTTCAAGCCCGAAAGCGTGTCCAAGCCCGTGGACGAAGAATTCCCCATACCCGGCTTCAGCGATGACGGCACGCGCGACGCGGTCGACCTCTCTTCCAGAGACGCCGGGGCGGATCGAACGCACGGCTTCTTCATGCGCGCTGACGAGGACATCCTCGATCTCCCGAACCTTCGCCGGAGGTTCTCCGAGCGAAAAGTTCCTCGTTATATCGGATACGTACCCGTCGACGCGGGCTCCGTAATCGACCGTCACCCATTCTCCCCTTGCGAAAGGCTTGCCGGTCGGGGCTCCGTGCGGCAAAACGCTTCTTTTTCCCGACGCGACGATAAAGCCGTGATCTCCCCAGCCCCCCTCCGCGCCTCCGCATCGGATCTCGTATTCGAGCGCCGCGGAAAATTCGAGTTCGGTCATTCCCTCGCGAACACGCGAGAGAACCCTCAGGTATGCATCGCGGGCGATATCGGCGGCCTTCCGGATACTCGCGATCTCTTCCGGATCCTTCTTCCGGCGTAGGGAGGGAACGAGTTCGCTCGCGTCGCTCCACGCTCGCGCGTCGTCTCTTTTCCGAAGATCCTCGAATTTCCGGACGCTGACGCGCTCCGCTTCGTATCCTATCCGGCGTGCCCCCGTTTCCGAAAGGACGTCGACAAGGACATCCGTCAGGGTCCGCTGTCCGTGCAGACGGATATCGAAGGGAGACTGCTCCCCGGCCTGAGTAGAGTATCTCCCGTCCGTAATCAGGACGGCGTCCTTCCGGGTGATGACGATTCCCGCGCTGGAACCGCGGAACCCGGAAATGTAATACGCTCCCTCCCAGTTCGAACGTTCGACGACGAGAAGAACGCACGCATCCAGTCCCTCAGTCGCCATACGGGCGCGAAGAGCGCTGACGCGATTCCATACGGTCTCGTGAGTCACGACTTCTTTCCTCCTTCGGGAACGGAGGCTTCGGGAAGCCCGATCGTTCGCCATAATTCTTCGCCTTCGACGAGAGGCGTCCCCTCACCTTTCGGAACGATGCGTCCGATACCCCGCGCCGGAACTCCCGCGTTCTTCAGGCGCTCCAGCGCGTCGCGTTCGCGCTCCGCAGGAACCACGGCGACGAGAACGCCCGATGAGATCATGCGGAAGACGTCGAATCCCAAGGAACGACGAACTCTGTCAGTCAACGGCGAGACCGGAAGACTGTCCATGTCGAGCAGAACGCCGGACTGTCCGAGCCTGCATATTTCGGCGAGACCGCCGAAAAGCCCCCCCTCGGTCGGATCGTGCATGAACCGCGCGATGTCACGGAGAACGCGCGCCTCCGGAAGAACGGAGATCTGATCCGTCCACGAACGGACCTCTTCGATTTCCTTTCCCGAAAGGATGTCTCTGAGGAGATCTGGGCGATCATGCGCCAGGATCGACATTCCCTCGAGAGCCACATGCTTCGTCGCGATGACGACATCGCCCTCCCGGATCCCGGTCGCATCGTAGAGAAACGATGTCGGTCCCAGTATCGTGCCCACGAGGACGGGGCGATCGTACATACGCGTCAGCTCCGTATGTCCTCCGACCACGGCCGCACCGATGCGCGAGCACGTTTCGGATATCTCGGCCATGACCGAGTCGATGAATCCGACCCCGAGGGCGACGGGGACGATGAGCGTCACGATCAGGTAAAGAGGGTCGCCCCCCTTGCACGCGATGTCGTTGGCGAGATCGGAAGAGCACACGTCTGAACTCCAGTCACGTGGCCTTATCTC
>CALFXN010000525.1 GCA_937957815.1 uncultured Synergistales bacterium | reverse complement strand
AGATAAGGCCACGTGACTGGAGTTCAGACGTGTGCTCTTCCGATCTGATGTCCGATGGCTTCAGATTCGTGATGTCCCGGTCCTTGAAACGGACGGTTCCCTCCGCCTTTTTGACGATATTGGAGATCGCCATGAGCGTACTCGACTTCCCTGCGCCGTTCGATCCGATGATCGTCACGATCTCCCGTTCGCGGACTTCGAAGGAGACGCCTCTGAGCGCCGTGATGTTGCCGTAGTTGACCCTGAGGCCGCTGACCTGAAGCATGGACATCTCCTCCTACGCTCCCCGGGAATGCCCGAGGTAGGCGCTGATGACGTCGGGGTTGTTCCGGATCTCGGCCGGAGTCCCCTCGCAGATCTTGAGTCCCTGGTTGAGGACCGTAATCACGCCGCAGAGGTTCATGATGAGCTTCATGTCGTGTTCGATGACGACGATCGTGCGGCCGAGCGAACTGATCTTCCGTATCAGCTCCATGACCTCGCTCTTCTCCGACGGGTTCATCCCTGCCGCCGGTTCGTCGAGCAGAAGGACCTTGGGATCCGTCGCGAGAGCCCGCGCGATTTCGAGCCGCCGCTGCGTTCCGTACGAGGGGTTCGCAGCCTGATTGTACGCCTGTTTCCTGAGGCCGACGAGATCGAGGAGCTCGAGCCCCCGTTCCGTGACAAAATCCTCGTCGGCGCGGAAGGTCGCACTCCTCGCGACAGCCGCGAAAAGCCCCGTTCTCGTTCTCGTGTGGAAACCGACCTTCACGTTGTCGAGGACGGTCATGAAACGAAACAATTTGATGTTCTGGAAGGTCCGCGACATTCCGATCTCCGCGACACGCTCGGGAGGGATGTTCGTGATGTTGTTGCCGCCAAACAGCACGGTCCCGCTCGTCACTTCGATCAATCCTGTGAGCAGGTTGAAGAAGGTCGTCTTGCCGGCCCCGTTGGGGCCGATGATTCCGTGGATCGCCCCGGACCGGACGATCATGTCGACATTGTCGACCGCCTTGAGTCCTCCGAAGTGTTTCGAAAGGGAACGCGTCTCCAGGATAACGTCGTTCATGACGCGGCCCCCTTTTCTCCCTCTCCGGCCGCTTCCGGCGCGAGCGCCGCGAAGACGCCGCCTCCTGCGATTCCCTGCGGTCTGACATGCATCGTCACAAGGATCGCAAGTCCGAAGATCACGAGGCGATACTCCGCGAGGAATCGAAACATTTCGGGCAGCACGACGAGGAAGAACGCCCCGACGATCGGGCCGACAAGGCTTCCCGGGCCTCCGACGAGAACCATGCAGAGAATGGCGAATCCTTCGTCGAGCGTAAAGCTGTCCGCACTTACGTAACTCGAAAGATATGCGTAGAAACAGCCGGCGACGCCTGCCCAGAACGTCCCGAACGCGAGGTTGTAAATCTTGTACCGCGTCGTGGGAATTCCCATCGATTTCGCCGCGAGTTCATCCTCCCGGATGGCGATCCAGGCTCTTCCGATGCGGGAGTTGAGGACCCGGAAGCACACGAACAGCGCCACAGCGGCTATGGCCAGGATGAGGAAATAGAATCCGAAATTCGTCGAAATTTCGTAGCCCAAAACCGTCGGGAAGGGGATTCCCGGGATTCCCATCGGCCCACGGGTGAATTCGATCCAGTTGAGAACGGTCAGACGCACGATCTCTGAGAATCCGAGCGTGCAGATCGCGAGGAAGATCCCGCGCAGTCGCGCCGTCGGGATCCCGAGAAGGACGCTCGAAGCGGATGCGATGAGGCCGCTGACCGGGAGCGCGATCCAGAATCCGACGCCGCATCTCGTCGCGAGGATCGCGGCCGTGTAGGCGCCGATGCAGTAGAACCCGGCCTGCCCGATGTTGAACTGTCCCGAGTAGCCGTTGATGATGTTCAGGCTCGTCGCGAGAACCGAATAGAGCAGGATGTTGATCGCGATCCGGAGAAGATAGTCGTTGCCGCGGATGACGAATGGGACGATCAGGAGCAGACAGGCGCACGCAAGGATCGACAATCCCCTGTGCCGCTGCGTCGTTCGGAAAATCGCGATCATACCTTCTCAGCTCCTTTCCGTCCGAGGAGTCCGGAGGGCCGGACGAGCAGGACCGCGATGAGAATCAGAAACGCGATAACGTCCCTCCAGCCGGAAGAGAAGATCGCGACGCCGACATTCTCGAAAATTCCGAGCAAGACTCCGCCGATCGCGGCGCCCGGAATGCTCGTCAGGCCGCCGAGAACGGCCGACGCGAACGACTTGAGCCCGGCGCTGCCTCCCATGACGGCATGGACGGAGTTGTAGTACACGCCGAGAAGAACGCCCGAGACTCCACAGAGCGCGCATCCGATCGCGTTTCCGACGACGAGGATCCGCCTCACATCGACGCCGAGGAGCGCCGCGGCTGTCTTGTCCATAGAGACAGCCTTGAGTTCGAGGCCTGTTTTCGTCTTCTTGAGGAAAAGCCAGAGCGCGGCCGAAAGCAGAAAAAGGACGGCCAGCATGAAGACCTGAATATGAAGGATGCGGACCCCGCCGAAGGTCCAGAATCCTGTGTACACATCCGGAACGAGCTGCTGTTCCGTTCCGAGGACGATCTGCGCGCCGCTCTTGAGGACCGTGGAAACGCCGATCGTCGTGATGAGCCACGTCTCGTCCGGCCCCTTCGGCCATCGGCGGTAACAGATCAGCTCGATGACGAGCCCGAGAATCCACGCCGCTGCGAAACCGGCGACGAGGGCTATGAAGATCCCCGTTTTGAGGAATGTGAGCGCGTAAAACCCGGCGAACGCCCCGACCATGATCACTTCGCCGTGAGTGAAGGTAACGAGCCCGAGGATTCCCATGATCATCGCGAATCCGATGGCCATGAGCGCGTAGATCGATCCCTGGGCGATTCCATCGACGAGCGTCTGAACGTAATAATCCATGGAACCACTCCATCCCGTTTCAAAGTGGCGGGAGGCCGGAAAGCCGACCTCCCGCTCAATGGAACGCCTGGTAACGGTTTAGCGCGTGTAGTCCTTCTTGACGACCCACTGTCCCTTTTCGACGACCATGACCTTGTACTTCCGCTCGATATCCCCGACCTTCGTGAAGGTCAGCTTTCCTGTGATGCCGCTGAAGTCCTTCGTCTCGGCCAGCGCGTTGCGGATCGCCGTGCGGTCGGCGGAGTTCGCTCTTTTGATCGCGTCCGCGAGCATCATCATCGAGTCGTAGGCGCACGCGGCGTGAAGGTTCGGCTTACGCCCGGCAACCTTCTCGAACTCGGCGATAAACCCCTGAACCGCGGGATCTTTGTCTTCGAGCGCGAAGAATGTATTCGTCACGATGCCTTCGACGGCTTCGCCGCCGAGTTCGATCAATTTCGCCGAAAAAACGGAGCTCGGCGCAAGCAGCTTGACGTTCCACCCCATCTTGCGGATCTGTCGCGCGATGAGGGATGCTTCGTTATACATGGCCGCGACGCACAACCCATCAGGGTTTGCCTGCCGAAGCTTGTTCAGGATCGCGGCGTAGTCCTTCTCGGACTCCATGAAGGGCTGCTCGCCGGTGACCTTGAGATTGAACTTCTCGGCCGCCTTGACGAACCGGTCCTTCGTCACGTGGCCCCAGTCGTTGTTGATGTAGATGACCGCGACGTTCTTCAGCGCCATGTACTCCTGGGCGATGTACTTCACGTTGAACGGACCTTCGGCGTCCTGCGTTCCGACGATGCCGAACATATACTCCCCGGACTTCGCGAAATCGGGGTGCGAGGCAGTCGGAGAGAGCTGGACCATCTTCGCACGTTCGTAGATCGGGGCGGCCGCGAGGCACGCGGTGCTCGTGAAGTCGCCGATTTCCGCCGCGATCGAGGAATCCTGGACGAACTTCTGCGCGATCAGCGCCGCTTCCTTCGGATCTCCCTTGCTGTCCATGACGACGATCTCGACCTTCTTGCCGAGAAGTCCGCCCGCGGCGTTGATCTTTTCCGCCGCCATCGTGACGGAGTACTTGAAATTCTCCCCGTATTCCGCATAGTTTCCCGTGATCGGCGCGGAAAGCCCGATCCGGACCGTATCCGCCGCGAACGCAACCGCTCCGGACGCCAGAAGCGCCAATGCCGCTAGAAGCATGAAACCGGTCTTCTTCACTGTTCTCTCCCCCTTCGACTGTCGCCGGGATCCGTTTCCCGGCGAAAATTCTCCATCACGCGCTCTTCGAGAGCGTCTCCGCGATGCACCCGAGCAACAGGCGGCACGACGTCGCGCCGGGGTCCTGATGTCCGAGCCCTCGTTCTCCGGCATGGAACCCGCGCCCCTTGACACCGATCATCCCGGCCGTCGCCTTCATTCCGGCCTCCGCGGCCTCCGCCGCTTTCGCGAACGCAGCAGCAACGTCGAGTCCTTCGTCGGCCGCCTTGCGGAACGAAATCACCGCGGGTTCGAGCGCGTCGACCATCGTCTTGTCCCCGACCTTCGCGCCCCCCTTTTCCCTGATCGCGGCGAGTGCCGCTTCGAGGGCCGCGGCGATCGCCGGGCTTCCGCCGAACCCGGTCTTTTCGAGCGAGTCGCCCGCCGCACGGATCGCGAGCCCGTAAAAGATCGGTCCCGACCCGCACCCGGCTCCCGCGAGCGTCGTGCCCATCCGCTTGACGAATTTCGCGGGCTCGAGCGACATGAAGCCGTCCATCTTTCCCATCAGGATCGAAAATCCGCGCTTCAGGTTGAGGCCGTGTTCCGCGTCGCCGATCGTGCTGTCCAGTTCGTTGAGCATCTGTTCGTTGGCGTCGACCGTCGCCGCGAGGTTTCTGAAGATCCCTGCGAGGCAGTCCGTCGTGCAGGCGCAGGTCATGCCTGCCTCCAGGCCGGGGTCTCGCACGGATGGTCGAAGAGCGACAGGAGTTCGTCGTCGGTGCGAAGCAGCGTGATCGAGAAGCCGGCCATTTCGAGCGACGTCATGTATTCGCCCACCATCGGACGCGCGACCGCGACGCCCTTGCCCGAAAGATACGATTCGACCTCGTTGTAGATGACGTAGAGCTCCATGAGCGGCGTCGCCCCCATGCCGTTGACCATCGCG
>CALFXN010000524.1 GCA_937957815.1 uncultured Synergistales bacterium | reverse complement strand
CGTGATCCGGCTCCTATCCCTGCTTCGGATACCTGTGAGCATACGCGAAATCCCCCGGGTTTCGCAAGTGGAATGAACGACCATGCGGGTCGGGAACGAAACGATCTTGTTCCCCGGCGCACGAAGGAGTACCATATCGTTGCATTTTCGTTTTTTTTCGGAATCATGCACCATATCGGCGGGCGAGTGTGTCCGTCATGCCGACAAGGAGGGACGCCATGAAGAAGGCATACGTCATCGGAACGTGCGATACGAAGTATGAGGATCTCCGCTTCGTGAAGGAGCGCATCGAGGCGGAGGGGGTTCCGGCCGTCCTCGTGGATGTCGGGACGACGGTGCGTGTTCCCGGACCGGGAGTCGACGTGTCGAACCGGGATGTGGCTGCGTGTCATCCGGACAGGCCCGGTTTTCTGGACTCCGTGAGGGACAGGGGGCAGGCCGTCGCGGAAATGGGAGAGGCGCTCGCGGCGTTCCTGCTGACACGGGGCGACATCGGCGGCGTCATCGGCCTCGGCGGGTCGGGCGGTACCTCCCTCGTGACGCGGGGGATGCGATCGCTCCCGATCGGCGTGCCGAAGCTCATGGTCTCGACCGTCGCTTCCGCGAACGTCGCGCCTTACGTCGGGCCGAACGACATCTGCATGATGTACTCCGTCACGGACGTCGCCGGGATCAACCGGATCTCGCGCGTCGTCCTCTCGAACGCGGCTAACGCCGTCTCGGGCATGGTTCGCGGAACGGTTCCATCCGGCGAGGACAAACCGCTCGTCGGAATGACGATGTTCGGCGTGACGACGCCGTGCGTGGAGCGAGTGAGACACGCGCTCGCGAAGGAATTCGACTGCCTCGTGTTCCACGCGACCGGAACGGGCGGCCAGTCGATGGAGAAGCTCGTGGATTCCGGGTTGATCCCCTCCGTGATCGACGCGACGACCACGGAGGTCTGCGACCTTCTGATGGGCGGTGTCTTCAGCGCCGGCGAGGACCGGCTCGGGGCGATCGTCCGGACCAGGATCCCCTACGTCGGCTCCGTCGGGGCGCTCGACATGGTCAATTTCGGCGCGATGGAGACCGTCCCGCCGCACTATAGGGACCGGAAGCTCCACGTCCACAACCCGCAGGTCACGCTGATGCGGACGACTCCCGAGGAGAACGCCCACATGGGCAAGTGGATCGGGGAAAAACTCAACCGGTGCGAGGGACCGGTCCGCTTCCTGCTGCCGCTCAACGGAGTCTCGCTGATCGACGCTCCGGGACAGCCGTTCCACTGGCCGGAGGCGGACGCGGCGCTCTTCGATTCCCTCGAACGCACCGTGATCCAGACAAACCTGCGGAGGCTTGTGAGATTGCCGTACAACATCAACGATCCGGAATTCGCCGACGCGCTCGTGGCGAATTTCCGCGACATCACCGGACATTAGGCTCCGGAGAGGGAGGGGAACGACGGTGGTGCGACAGACGCGATCGGAGCTCATGTCCCGGTTCCGGGACATGGTGCGGAACAGGGAACCCATCATCGGCGGCGGCGCGGGGACGGGGATCTCCGCGAAATGGGAGGAAGCGGGCGGCATCGACCTCATCGTGATCTACAACTCGGGCCGGTACCGCATGGCCGGACGCGGATCGCTGGCGGGCCTGCTCGCCTACGGCAACGCGAACGACATCGTGACGGACATGGCGAAAGAGGTTCTTCCGGTCGTGAAGAAGACGCCGGTCCTCGCCGGAATCAACGGAACCGATCCGTTC
>CALFXN010000523.1 GCA_937957815.1 uncultured Synergistales bacterium | reverse complement strand
ACACGCAGGCGCTGCTTTCGGCCATCCCGCTCGCCAAGGTCGGATCGAAACGCGATCGGATCATTCTCGAAGGGGACGTCCCGAGTCCGATAGAACCCCCGGACGGGTGTCGTTTCGCGGGGCGCTGCCGCTACAGACAAGACAGGTGCGTGTCTGAGACTCCGGAACTCAGAGAGATCGAACCGAACCGCTTCGTCGCCTGCCACTTCGCGCGCGATCTGAAGAATGGAGGAACTCACTGATATGCCCGATATCGACATGACGTATCTCCGGAAGATCCTTCTCGATCTGCTGGTCATCCCGTCCGTAGGTGGAGATTGCGACGAGGCGATGAAGATGGTCGCCTCCGAATTCGCGGATCTCGGCGTCACGGTCACGACGACCAAAAAGGGTGCGCTGATCGGAACGATTCCGGGAAAGGACAAAAAGAATCACCGCGTCGTGACCGCGCACGTCGATACGCTCGGCGCAGTCGTCCGCAGAATAAAGGATACCGGTCGCCTGTCGCTGCTGCAGATCGGAGGGTTTGCGTGGTCGTCGGTGGAAGGGGAGAATATCCTCGTCCGAACGATGGATGGGCGTGAATACTCGGGCGTCATTCTTCCCGAGAAGGCCTCCATCCACGCGTTTTCCGAGGTTGTCCGCGAAACGCTGCGGACGGACGACACCATCGAGGTTCGTCTCGATGAGGATGTCGCGACCGTTGCGGATGTACGCGCGCTCGGAATCGAAGTCGGCGACTTTGTCTTCTTTCAGCCGAGAGCCGTCGTTACCGAGAATGGTTTCGTCAAATCGCGTTTCCTCGACGACAAGGCATGCATCGCGATGGTCTTTGCCGCGATCAGGGCAATGAAAGCGAGCAGAAAGAGTCTCGCCGCGACCACGCACTTCTACATCAGCAACTACGAGGAAGTCGGGCACGGCGTCTCGTGGCTTCCCGAAGAGGCGGCGGAAATCGTCGCACTCGATGTCGGCATCGTCGCTCCCGGAACGAACTCCTCTGAAAAGTGCGTTTCGATCGCCGCAAGGGACAGTCGGACCCCGTACGATCTCGAATTCCGGAAACGCCTCGTCGACCTCGCGAAGAAGCATGAGATCGACTATCGCGTCGATGTCTACTATCGATACGGCTCGGACGCGTCCGTCGGAATGACGCAGGGATTCAACGCGAACTTCGCGTGCTTCGGTCCGGGGGTGGACGCCTCGCACCATTACGAGCGAACGCACCTTCGGGCGCTCGAGGAATCGACGAAGCTCCTGATCGCGTAGCTTGCCGAATAGAGGGGCAATCGACGTCGCGTAATGCCCTGAAGGCTGAAGCGACTGGAGAAGCGGCGAGGGGGAGCGGATCGCAGATCCGCTCCCCCTCGGCGGATTGTTGCGTTGTCGGAGACGTTGCGTTACTCGCGTTCATGGGCTGCGGGATCGGCGCCTGCCTGGGGTGTGTGATCCCCAC
>CALFXN010000522.1 GCA_937957815.1 uncultured Synergistales bacterium | reverse complement strand
GATAAGGCCACGTGACTGGAGTTCAGACGTGTGCTCTTCCGATCTGTTCCGCATCGGAAACCGCAACTTGAACGCGCAGAACTTCGTTTTTTGCGACCACTCCATTCCTGTAGAAGGCTTCGACCTGCCTCAGATGCTCTTTGGCGAGCTCCAGGGCCTCTTCGACGACAAGGAGCTTCGCACGCGCACGATGAAGATCGTAGTAGGTTTTTCTGACGCCGTTCGCAACCGCCTGACGCGTGCGGAGGCTTTCCGCGCCGACAGACTCGAGCGCGAGCTTTTTCGATACTACCGTGTTCTGAACCGCCCCGCCGCTATAAAGCAGATATGAAAGCTTCAATGCGGCCTTATACGTATCCTGAAATCCGTACTGCGCGAATCCGACCTGATTCCCGCCGATATAGACGGGATACTTCTGTTCCAGATATGAATGCTGGTACAGGATCGTTGCGGCCAGAGTCGGAAGTTCCGCGGCTTTCGCCTGATCGAGGCGTGCCCTTGCCTGTTTTTCCCGTTCCTGTGAGGCCGCAATCGCGGGGTTCTTTTTTTCCGCAAGGAGGAGCGCCTTCTCCACTGTGAGAAGTTCCCCTGCGGCCCACGCATTCCCGATCATCACAAAAACCCCCGCCAAAAGCGAGAAAAACACCGGCATTTTTCGAAGCAACCTCCACCAACTCCAATCTTCAAACTTTTTTCCAAAGAGATGCGCTATAGATTTCCGCCTCGGTTTCGACCGGGGAACGCTGGAAGAGAGAATCTGCACGCATCCCGGAAAGTGTCCCTCGAAGCATTCGGAAACATAACACGGCGCGTCCGTCAGGTCAACAAATACAAAAAAGGCGGGGGCCGTTTCCGGCATCCCGCCTCACCTGCGAAACTCTATCCGCGCCGCGGCAGGTGAATCGCCTCGTTCCGCGAAGCGAGCGCAGCCTCCGCGAGCGCCTCCCCTATCGTCGGATGCGCGTGGACCGTCGTCACGATCTCATCGACGGTCGCCTCGGTTCGTATCGCGAGAGCCCCTTCGACGATGAGATCGGTCGCCCTCGGACCGATGATGTGCAGGCCCAGAATCTCGCCGTATTTCTCGTCGACAATATATTTGACGATTCCGGAGACGTCGTTCATGATAATGCTCTTGCCGTTGGCAGAGAGAGGGAATCGTCCCGTTCGCACGGAAAGTCCCTTCGCGATCGCCTGCTTTTCCGTCATCCCGACCGAAGCAACTTCCGGCGATGTATATATCGCGCTCGGGACCGTCCGGTAATCCATCGCGACATTTCCACCCATAATGTTTTCTGCGGCGACCTCTCCTTCCCGGGAGGCGACGTGCGCCAGCATGATCGGCGACGTGCAGTCCCCGACAGCATAAATCCCGGGGTGCGTCGTTCGCATGTGACTGTCCGTGACGATGCGTCCGCGTTC
>CALFXN010000521.1 GCA_937957815.1 uncultured Synergistales bacterium | reverse complement strand
ATGTATTGTCTCGTACCGCGAGAATATGATATGGTACGAAACGACGTTCCGGCGAAGTATCGCCGGTTCGCCGCGGCAATCATTCCCACTGGAGGTGTGTGCATCGTGGATACACGGCTGAAGCGGCTGATCGACGACGTGATGCCGAAGGTCATCGAGATCCGGAGGGACATCCACAGACATCCAGAATTGAGCGGCGAGGAGGAACGGACCGCGTCGCGCGTGGCGGACATCTTGTCGTCGCTCGGGATCGAATTCCGGGAAGGCATCGGCGGAAACGGCGTCGTCGGAGCGATCCGCGGCGCGGGGGGCCCGGGACGCGTCTGCGCGCTTCGCGCCGACATGGACGCGCTGCCGATGACGGAACAGACGAATCTCGCGTATTCCTCGGAAAGCGAAGGCGTGATGCATGCCTGCGGCCACGACGCGCACACGGCGATGCTCCTCGGCGCGGCCATGGTTCTCGCCCGGATGAAGGACGACTTCGCGGGAACCGTGAAGTTCGTCTTCCAGCCCGCCGAGGAGGCGAACCCGACGGGCGGCGCTCCGGCGATGATCGAGGCGGGGGCCCTCGAAGACCCGCACGTCGACGCCATGGTCGGACTCCACGTCTGGCCGTCGCTCGCGACGGGGGAGATCGGCATCCGCCCGGGTGCGATGATGGGGGCGTCGGACCGCGTCTTCGTGACGGTCCGGGGGCGCAGCTCCCACGGGTCGGAACCGGACAGGGGCGTCGACGCGATCGCGGCCGCAGGCCAGATCCTTTCGGCGTTCCAGACGATCGTGTCGCGAAACGTCTCGCCGCTCGACGCGGCGGTGCTCTCGATCGGAACGATCCGCGGCGGATACCGCTACAACGTGATCGCCGACGAGGTCGTCATGGAAGGAACCGTCCGGACGCTCTCTCCGAAGGTTCAGGACATGATGCCCGAACGCATCCGCCAGGTCGCCGGAGGAATCGCGACGGCGTTCGGCGCGACGGCGGAGATCCGCTACGTGAAGGGATATCCGCCGCTTCTCAACGATCCAACCGTGACCGCGACGGTCCGGGAAGCGCTCCATTCAGTACCCGGCGCGCGAGTCCTCGACGTCGAACACCCCGCGATGGGCGGAGAGGACTTTTCGTTCTTCGCGCGCGTCGTCCCATCGGCGTTCCTGTGGCTCGGCTGCCGCCCCGAAGGGGTGGATCCGGCAACGTTCGCGCCCGTCCACAACACGGGATTCACTCCCGACGAAGCGTGCTTCCCGTACGGCGTCGAGGCGCTCGTGCGTTCGGCGATCTCGATCGCGGACGACCGGACCGGGAGGTGATCGCGGAGAGGGAGAGGATCTTCGAAGCGTGGCATCGATATCGTATCCCGGATCGACCCCGGCACAGATCTATCGGAAGAATCTGTGAAAACCGAAGGAGGAAAGAATATGGCGAATACATCCGACCGTCCTGCGGAAAAGGGACTCTTCGAACGATTCATCCGCGGGATCGAGATCGTCGGCAACAAGCTTCCCCACCCGTTCTGGCTCTTCGTCATCCTCTCGGCCATCGTCATCGCGCTGTCGTATTACCTGTCCCAGAAGGGCGTCTCGGTCAAGTACCTCGCCGCGTCCAGCAAGGCGGGCGAGGCCCCGAAGGAAGTCACCGTCGCGGTCCTGAATCTCATGAGCTTCAAGGCGATGCGGACGTTCCTGGCGGATTTCGTCAAGACGTACGTCGGCTTCGCGCCGCTCGGCCTCATCATGACGATGACGCTCGGCATCGGCCTCGTCGAGCAGACGGGATTCATCTCCGCGCTCATGCGCCGGACGATCCTCGGCGCGCCGTCCTACCTCGTCACGGCGACACTCGCGCTCGTCGGCATCAACGCGAACCTCGCCTCCGACGCGGGAATCATCTTCACGCCGGTCATCGGCGGCGCGGTCTTCAAGGCCCTCGGACGCAACCCCTGGGTCGGGATCATCGTCGGCTACGCGGCGGCGTCGGGCGGCTTCACGGCGAACCTCTTCGTCGCCGGAACGGACGCGTTGCTCGCGGGGATCACCGAATCGGCCGCGAAAGGCATGCACGTCGCCGGAGCGACCCACCCGCTGATCAACTGGTACTTCATGATCGCCGCGACCGTCGTGCTGACGTTTCTCACGACGTGGGTCACGGAACGCTTCACGGTCAGGGTTCTCGGCGACGACGTCTCCGTGAAGGACGAGTCCTTCCTCAAGGAGCACGCCGTAACGCCGGAAGAGAAACGCGGACTCCGCTGCGCGACGGTCGCGCTCGTCCTGATGGTCGGTCTGCTGCTCTACCTCACGGTCCCGCAGGGGGCGTTCTTCCGAGCCGACAACGGAACGCTCGTTCCTTCGTCGCCGCTGCTTTCGAGCATCGTCGCCATTCTCTTTGCGATCTTCTTCGTCGTCGGCACCACGTACGGCGTCGGCGCGGGGACGATAAAAACCGCGTCGGACATCCCGAAGCTCATGCAGAAGGGCATGTCGGGCGCCGTGAGCTTCCTCGTCGTGGCTCTTCCCGCAGCGTGCTTCGTCTATCTCTTCAACGTCTCGAACCTCACGACGATCCTCTCGGTCAAGGGCGCCGAAGGCCTCAAGGCGCTGAACCTCGGCGGCATCCCGCTGCTCGTGCTCTTCATCCTGCTCTGCTCGTTCATCAACCTCTTCATGATCAGCGGCTCGGCGAAGTGGCTCATCCTCGCCCCGATCTTCGTGCCGATGTTCTCGCTCGTCGGCTTCTCGCCGGCTTTGACGCAGGTCGCCTACCGGATCGGCGACTCGACGACGAACATCATCTCGCCGCTGTCGTACTACGTTCCGGTCGTCATCGGCCTTCTCGAACAGTACAAGAAGGAGTCCGATCCCCCCGTCGGCATCGGAACGGTCATCTCGCTCTCGATGCCCTACTCGCTGGCGTTCATGGCCGGAATGACGCTGATGCTTATCGTGTGGTACCTCGTCGGCATTCCGCTCGGACCGGGTGCCGGAGTGAGCATGTAACTCCGTCCGTCCGTCCGTATGTGCGCCGTCTCCTGTCCCGATGGGCGGGAGACGGCTTTTTTGTTCGTTTGCACCGGATTTCCGATTGCGGTAGCATGGTGACATACTGACGAATCCGTATGAAGGAGGGGATGTCGATGAACCAGATGGCCGTGTTTCTCGGATTCTCCCT
>CALFXN010000520.1 GCA_937957815.1 uncultured Synergistales bacterium | reverse complement strand
CAGCGAACGAACCCATTGCTCGACATGGAGCACTCGGGCGTCACGGTCGTAAAGGACCCCGCGGCGCAGTATTCCGCACAGGAATACCAAAAGTTCAAAACCGACAATTCCGGGCGCGATCCTGTCGTCTATATCCAGTCAAACGGCGGAATCCTTCACGCGTTCGATTTTTCGAGCGGCGTTGAGAAATGGGGATTCCTTCCTCCGAATGTCGTTCATTTCAACCGTCTGGCGCGACTCCGTTTTCCGTTCGATGACGGCGTTTCTCCGTCGAACCTTACGCCGAAGCTTTCCATGAGCGCGACGACGTTTCCCGTGTATCTCCTCGACGGATCTCTCGTCGCCGAAGACGTTTCGCTTCTGAACGACCCCCACAATCCGGGGAACCCGGGATACGGGACGGTTCTTGTCGGTTCGCTGGGATATGGCGGTTGCGGCATCTATGCGATGAACGTGACGAAACCTTCGCTCCCGCAGTTTATGTGGGGCATCGAGAACCAGATGTCGTATGGCGAGAAAATGGTATATCGATGGGTGCCGAAAAGCACGACGGACGCGGTGGCCGCCGACGTATATGTCACCCCCCACGCGTCGCCGCTTTCAGGCTTTGACTACCGTCGCCTCGGGATGACGATGAGCGTTCCCGCAGTCGGATATGTCCGGAATAGTCCGTCGGACTCATGGGTTCTGATCGTCGGCGCCGGAATGAACCAGAACCTTGCGTCGCGCGACGTCGCCGACGTTGGGAAGGCCATATATGTGTCTTCGATAGAGAACGCGGCTATCGTTCGGGAATTTGTGGCGAACAATGTCGTCGGATCGCTGACGGGTGACCCCGATAAGCTCGGCATGGCTCTCGCGCCGATTTCCGCATATGTCGCGACTCCCGGAGGGCCGCTGGAAGAGGCGTATACCTCCGACCACAGGGGGCATATCTTCCGGATCAATCTCGCGACCGGTTCCGCTTCGACGTGGACCATGCGGAACATTTTCACCCTGAAATCCGATACGGCCGTCCTTTCCTTTACGAAACCGATCGTGATTCCTCATGCGCTCGAACTGGGGTTCTTTGGCGGAGACATGTGGGTCTTCGGCGGCACGGCCGACGTCAGGGGGCCGGACTTCAAGGTTATCTCCAATGATCGACAGTATATCTTCGGCTTTAACTCGAAAATAAGTGACGACGTGTCGCTGACAAAGGAAGATCTTTACGCTGTCGCTCCGACGAGCGATTCCTCGTTTCTGGGAGATGCGACCTCCGTCTCGCAGGGAAAACGGGCCGGGTGGTATATGCCCCTGCAACAGAGAAACGCGGCGAGCAAGAAGGAGGCGGAATACGCCTCGACACCGCCGTTGCTCATCAACGGCGCGCTTCTGATCGCGACGTTCATACCGACGATCGAGGATGTGGATGACCAGTGCCAGGTTGGAGGAACGTCCCGGTTGTATGTTGTCGATGCCGCGACATCCAAGGGGCTCTGGGACAAGACGACGGTCAAGAGATATGTTGAATTGTCCGGCATCAAGATATCCGGGTTGACGTCTTCCCGAGGAAAGCTTTTCCTCGGGATCAAGGAGCTCAATCCCGGTTTCGACCCGTCCACTGTCGAAGGAGGAATTCTGAAGAATTCACTTAAACGGGGAGGGGTTCTTGTTTTCGACCTTCCCGAAGGGATCGGATCCGGCGGCTCGACGGGAAGCGTTCTTCCTGACAAGCAAAAGGTCCAATACTGGAGGGAGATCTTCCGATGAAAACCAGGAAAATCTTTTCTTTTTATCTCACATGCGTTATTCTCAACTGTATGGCAACTGCATGCAGCGCAGTTGCCATGCCTGAGAATGTTTTATACGGAAAATTGATAACGCTTACGATCAATCCTCCATCCCTTACGGTGCAAAGAGAAGCCGAACGGATCACAAAGCTCTGGAACAGCGAGAAAACGCAGTTTAAAGATGTGAATGGCAATTCGGTTTCTCCCAATACTTTCTCCGTGAAGTTCGGCGGAAAAGAAATCGGAATGGCATTCGACGTCTCGGGTATAGCCATACGGGTTTTCGCCGTAACTCTTTAGCCTCCGGGAAGCTGGTGATGTGATGGCGCGAGGTTTGTTCCGGAAAAAGAAGAACTATGCCGGGCTTGCTCTCCAGACCGATGCGTTGCGCTTTGTCGAACTCGAGGGGACGTCTTCTTCCCTCAAGGTGAAGAAGAGCGCGTCGTTTTCCGCGACCGGCGCCATCAGGCGAGACTCGCTCGCGGACCTCAAGGCGTTGCAGGACGGTCTCAAGTCGCTGCTGTACAACGCGGGAGGTTCGGCGGGAGGTCCCGTCGTCCTCGGCGTTCCGTCGAGAGATGTGATGATCCGTCTCGTCGACTTGCCTGAAATGCCGATGAACGATGCGCGGGAGGCCCTCAGATGGGACTTCGAGAAGTATTTTCCGTTCCCGTACGCAGATGCGGCCGTTGACGTTTCTTCCGTCGATCTGCCCCCGGCGGCGGCGCAACAGTCCGGACAGATGTCCATTCTCGTCGTGACCTGCAAGATGAAGCCGATAGAAACGCTTCTTCGGATCTGTCAGGAAGTCGGGATCGAAGTGGCCGCGATCGAGCCCGTCAATGTCGCGCTGTTTCGGGCGCTCGCCGGGCCCGTCCCGGCGATGCAGGGGAATTTCGTCTCTGTTTTCCCCGACAGGGAAGTGACGAATATCGTTCTCGGGTTCAAGGACAACGGGATACTTTACAGAACCGCCCAGGTCGACATCCCAGAGTCTCTTCAGGAGAACCCCGAAGAGGCGCTTCTGCCGTTGGTCCGCGAAGTGACGAATACCGTCATGTTCGCACGGAACCAGTATCGCGAGACCGCGTGCGGCACGATCGCGGTCTCGGGATGGACGCACGACTTCGAGATCCTGCGATCGGCGCTGTCCTCCGCGGCGGGAATTCCCGCGGTCGCCGTCGATCCCTGGGAGGCCTGGGGGATCTCTGGGAAGCCTGAAAACGCCCCGGTCTGGGGCGGAGCGCTCGGACTTGCGCTGAGGGATGTCCAATGAAGGTAAGAATCGATCTCCGGCCGCGCGAACTTGTCGAACAGAAAAAAAACGGCGTCAACATCGGCCTTATCATCGTGACGGTTGTATTCCTGTCGTTCATCGTCGTCTCCGGAACGACGTTCGTATACGGATATATGACGAGCCGTTCCCTGCAGACGCAGGTGACGCGCCTGAACGACGACATCGCGATTCTGACCGCGCAGAATCGTCGTCTTTCGAACGAGATCCAGCGTCTTTCCGAGCAGGAGAAGATGTACGGAAACGCCCTTGCGCTCTTGCGGGAGGAGCTGCCGACCCTCGAGTTCCTCGAAGCCGTCGAGAAAGCCCTTCCAAAGGGCGTCTGGTTGTCGTCGGTGACTCAGAGAGAAAGAAAGGCCGAGATGAAGGGGTTCGCGTACAACGAAAACGACATCGTGGTTTTCGCGCGTGGCCTGATCGATACCGGCGTCGTTCCGAACGTCGATTTCCCCGTGACGAGGCGAACGACGCTGAATGGCGCCGCGGTCGTCGATTTTTCCCTTTCCTGCGGTGTCGGCACGATCGACACTATCGGTAAGACCGGAGAGAAAAAATGACGTCGAAGTCGAAATCCTCGTTTCTCGTGCTCCTGTTGTTTCTTCTTGGAGGCGCGCTCGTTTACGGCGAGTACAGTTTCGGGAAGACAATCATGGAATTGCGCCGTTCTATCGAGAGTCTGACGGTTCAGCGGACCGTTCTCGAGCGGACGGCAATGGAACAGACGCAGCAGATTTCGGTTTTCAAAAAAGCCCTCGCCGAACTTGAAACGTATCAGCTGGGTATCCCCGCGAATGAAGTCGACTTTTATTCGCTCGTACAGAAAGAAATGGAGAAGAACGGCTTGAAGAGCAACATCATCCGTCCGGTGAAGGCCGCAAACGGACGCAGCGCCGTCGAGATCAGTTATGAGGGACCATACCTCTCCTTCGTTCCGACGCTCTCGGACTGGCGGAGTCTGAAGGTCGCCGTTCGCGTTTCCTCGGTGACGATGCAGGGCGGAGAGGACCTCGCAATCAAGGGGAACGTCATTTTGGAATCTGTCCTCGGAAAGTGAGGAATGGTCGCGTATGGATGAGAAAGCCGGATGGGGCGTCGTAATCCGTGAGTTCTGGAAAAATCTCGCGAACGGAGAAGGGGGATTCCGCTGGCTCAGGCTCGTCGTCACCACGCTTTTTTTCGCAGGAGCCGTCTGGTCGGGTTACGTCTTCAAGCAGCTCGTCGAAATGTCCCGCCCGAGAAACCTTCCGATCCCGCCGTCGGGGAACGCGCCGGCGCAGGACCAAAGCCGCCTTGACGCCATGATCGCGCAGTTCAGGGCGTCCGTCGAGGCGCGGAAGACGAGCACGCTCATTTCGGGACGGATTCTCGACGAGACGAACGAACCGTTCATGCAGGCGCGGAAAAAAACTGACTCGGTCAACGTTCTCCTCAAGGATCAGACAAAGATGCCGCCTCCCGAAGTGATTCCGCCGATCATGTTCGTGAAGGCCCTGATGACGGTAAATGGCGAGTCCACTGCGATAATGGACATCGAAGGGGAAGGGACAGGCATAGTGGTTCGCGCGGGCTACCGCTTCGGAGGGGCGAAGGGACGCGTTGTCTCGGTGTCCGCGAGCGGCGTGAAGATCGTGTGGTCGGGAAAACGACTCGAACTCAAACCCGGAAAGTAGGTGGAAGGTTGATGCGAATTCGTTGGTTTGCGTTTCTGTGCGTTTTTCTCGTGACCGCCGGCTTCGCGTTGTTCACGGTTGTTTCGGAGGTACAGGCAGTCCCCGCGTTCACCGAAAAGGAGATGCTCGCGCTCAGGAAGGTCTCGGGAGTCCAGTGCAAGCAGATCGGCGATACCACGCTCGTGCTC